>JBPCLD010000141.1:0-13106 GCA_051003655.1 Candidatus Limnocylindrales bacterium
CTGGAGGGCAGCCTCGATCTGCGCAACGCAGGAGCTGGTCGGTTCAGCCGCACGGCCTCGCGTCCTGACAACCGGCCGCCGCGCCGAGATAACAATACGGACAACGAGTCGTGATCAGACGGCTCAGCGCGACGCTGCCGGCCAGGAACGGCCTGCGACTGGGACACCCGGAACAGAGGCCAGTGCGCGTGCTGGCGGTCTCGGATGAGATGGAGCCCGCCCTCGAATACGGGACCAACAGGAATGCGCTGCTGCCCATAGACGCGATCATCGGCGCCGGCGATCTGAAGCCTGAATACCTCGACTTCCTGGCCGACGCTTTTCGGGTGCCGCTTCTTTACGTACGCGGCAACCACGATCGCGGCGGTGGCTGGAACGAGGAGATAACGCACGTGCCAGAGCCGATGGACGGCTCGTGGCACGATGTGGCCGGTCTGACTGTCGCCGGCCTCTCGTGGCCGAGTGACAGGGGGGACCGGGCCGTGCACGACGACAACGCGGCGTGGCGCCAGGTTGCCGCCCGCTATCTGCGTCTGCGATCGCCGCGGCCGGACATCATCGTCAGCCACGTGCCACCGCTGGGGCTGGGCGACACCCCGGAGGATCACTACCACCGCGGATTCGCCGCATACCGCTGGCTTGCCGAGCGGCTAAGGCCCGTGCTCTGGATCCATGGCCATACTTCGCCAGCGGCGGCCACGAATTGGTGGGTCGGGCACGGACCCACCACGCTCGTGAACGTGACCGGGGCGGTGCTACTGGAGCTTTCATCTGCCGGGACGGGGATATCGGACCCGGGGTTGCCGGACGCTACCATCGAGTCCGGGCTCGCGGAGCGGCCCACTGAGGTCGCTTCGGAGGCGAGTTGACCCGCATCCTCCTGTACACCGGCAAGGGCGGCGTCGGAAAGACCAGTGTCGCCGCCGCGACGGCCGTGCTCAGCGCTCAGCGTGGCGTGCGCACACTTGTTGTGTCAACGGACATAGCGCACAGCCTTGCCGACGCGCTGGACACGCCGGTGGGGCCGACCCCACGCGAGATCGCGCCCAACCTGTGGGCGCACGAGCCGGACGTCTTCTTCAACATCTCGCGCTACTGGCGGACAATCCAGTCGTATTTCGCGAGCCTCTTCTCGTGGGGCGGCCTCGACGAGGTCATGGCCGAGGAGATGACGGTCCTGCCCGGCATGGACGAGCTCGGCAACCTGCTCTGGATCGGCGACCACGTCGATCGGGCCGAGTACGACCTGATCGTGGTCGATGCGGCGCCGACGGGTGAGACGCTCCGGTTGCTGTCGCTCCCCGAGGCCAGTCGCTGGTGGATAGAGAAGATCGCTCCGATCGGGCGACGCGTCCAGAAGCTTGGCGGTCCGCTGCTGCGCCGCATGGTGGGCGTGCCGCTGCCAAGCGCTGACGTCTACGACTCCGCCGAACGTCTGCTCGAGCGGCTGAAGTACGTTCACGACCTCCTCTCGAACCCGGAGAGCAGCTCGGTCCGTCTTGTTCTCAATCTCGAGAAAGTCTCCATACAGGAGGCACAACGGTCGTTCACGTATTTCCACTTGTACGGATATCCGACCGATCTGATCGTCGCCAACCGCGTACTGCCCGCCGCGTCCGGCGCATATTTCGACGCATGGCGCGAGGCCCAGTCGCGCTACCTGCCGATGGTCCAGGAGCAGTTCGCGCCGGTTCCCGTGCGCACGATCCCTTACTTCGACCACGAGATGGTCGGGCTCGAGCGGCTGGCTGAGCTGGGTCGTGCGCTGTTCGCGGACTCCGATCCGTCGGCGTTCCTGTACCGCGGCCGGCCGTATTCGGTCCAACGCGAAGACGGCGGCTACACCCTGGCGGTCGAGCTGCCCTTCACCTCGAAGGAAGAGATCTCGCTCTCCCGCTCGGGCGATGAGCTCCTGCTGCAGGTCGGCGGCTGGCGCCGTAATCTCGTCCTGCCGCGACTGCTTCTTGATGCGCCCACCCTGGGCGCGCGGATGGAGGATCGCGTACTCAAGGTCCGCTTCGCGGAACCGGTGCGCAGCACTGCCGGAGGGTCAAGAGATGGATGACGATCGGTTGGCCAGGCTCGAGCAGCGTTTCGAGGAGCTCGATCGGCGCAGCAACGCCATGGAGCGCGCCATGGACAAGTCGCGCGCCGCGATGGACACCATGATCCCGAGCGAGACCCGCAAACACCTGAAGGCGGCAGGGCGCGAACAGCTCCTCGCGGTTCGTAGCCTGCTCGACTACTGGGTCAATCGCCTCGCCGACGAGCCTGAGAAGTCCAACGGCGGGCGCGAGAACATCAGGATCGACTGACCCGGGCTTCGGCTTCCAACCCTCGAATCTCCACCGCCTCCAGAAGGGACCAATGACCTCGGAAATTCGCCCTGTGCCCGCGGCCGACATGCGGCGCTGGTTCGAGGCGGTGATGGTCGCCTTCGGCGAGGACGTCAACGAAGAGCAATGGGCGCTCGACCAGAAGCTGCTCGAGCCGGAGCGGGTTCTGGGCGCATACGTCGACGGCGAGGTAGTCGGTGGTGGCGCGGCGTTCACCTTCCAGATGACCGTGCCCGGTGGCGGACGGGTCCCGACCGCCGGCGTGACGATGGTCGGGATGATGCCCACTCACCGACGCCAGGGGCTCCTCCGCCAGCTGATGGCGCGCCAGCTTGCCGACGTGCGCGCCGCTGGAGAGCCGCTCGCCGCCCTGTGGGCGTCGGAGGGGTCCATTTACCAGCGCTTCGGTTACGGACTCGGATCGCTCAACGGGTCCATCGACATAGAGCGTAGTCGGGCCGTATTTCGCCAGCCGATATCGGCGCAGGGCTCCGTTCATCTGCGGGACGTCTCCTCGGCCAAGCCAGATATGACGGCGGTCTACGACATCGTCCGTGCCGCCACGCCAGGGTTCTACGAGCGCAGCTCGGAGTGGTGGGACGTCCTGCTGGCCGACCCGGAGTTCCGCCGCCAGGGCGCCAGCAAGCGGTTCCACGCGGTGGCCATGCGCGACGGTCGTGCCGTCGGCTACGTCCTGTATCGAGTAAAGAGCGACTGGACCGACACGGGCCCTGCCAACACGCTGATTGTGGTCGAGCTGCTCGCGGTCGACGCGCAGGCGACGCAGCAGCTGTGGACCTACGTCTTCGGCGTCGACCTGATGTCCAGGATCCGCGCCCGGCTCGGTCCAGCCGACCACCCGCTGTTGCTGCTCGTTACCGAGCCGCGGCGCCTGCAGCTGCGCATCAGTGACGGCCTATGGCTGCGCGTCGTCGACGTGCCCGCTGCTCTGGCGGGGAGGAGGTATGCAACGGACGGCTCGATCGTGCTCGACGTGACCGACGAGTTCATGCCCGAGGTGGCGGGCAGGTGGCGGCTGACCGTAAGCGAGGGCCGCGGGCGTACCGAGCCGACCATGGACCCGGCCGACCTGCAGCTGGAGATAAACGATCTCGGGTCCGTGTACCTCGGCGCCGTCAGCTTCGCCAGCCTTGGTCGGGCCGGCCGGACGATCGAGCTTTCAAACGGAGCGCGCCCGCGCGGCGACGCGATGTTCGAGTCACCGATCCCCGCCTGGTGCCCCGAGATCTTCTGAGGACGTCTCGGCACAGCCCGAGAATCGAAACGCCCGAAGGAGCCGTCCGGGCCCGTTGACCGTCCCACTGGCGGACCAGCAGTGCGATCTCGGTGTCCGTGGCCCCTTCGGGACGACCAGACCTTATCGGCGCGTGCCCAGCGCGTGCAAGACCATTTATCCCCGAACAAAACGCGTGGTTCGTGGTTATCCACGGGCGATCCAGAATGGCTATCCACAGTCGCAGCGGGCGGAGTTTCGCGCCCTGCCCGATCATCACCTCGACGATGCGCCAAGCCCTGTGACAGAGCCCAACTACCAGTTCGAGCCTGTTCCTCCGGTCGCCCGGCCGGCCGCCACCCTGGCTGCCCTGGTAGTGCTGGTGCTCGTATTCGTCGCCGGTCTCGTGGTCGGCCAGAGCGGTGTGCTCAAGCCGGGCGCGACGCCTCGACCATCGCCCGTGTCGGTCGGGCAGACGCCCGCTCCAGGCTCGACCCCTGGCGTCTCAATCGGGCCGCTGCCGTCAGCTCCAGCCGACGCGCCGGCAAATTTCGGCCTGTTCTGGGAAGCCGTCAAGGTAATCCGCGACAACTTCGTCGGTCGTGACGAGCTGAGCGACGAGCAGATCACCTACGGCGCTATACGGGGCCTGGTCGACGCGTTGGGCGATACCGGCCACTCGATATTCCTCACACCGGAGGCGGTACGAGCCGAGCGGGAATCATTGGGCGGCACCGTCGTCGGTATCGGCGTCCTGCTCGGCGAGCGTGACGACAGGGTCGTTGTCGTCTCGGTCATCAGCGGGGGCCCGGCGGACCGGGCAGGCATTCGGACGGGCGACGCCATCCTCGACGTAAATGGCGAGTCGGTCAGTGGCCTCGCCCCGGAGGAAGTTGCGCCCAAGGTCCGCGGCGAGGCGGGGTCCACGGTGGCCGTGACCGTCGAGCGGCCCGCTACCGGCGAGCAGATCGAGTTCAGCATCGTCCGCGAAGAGCTTCACTTTCCTGCCGCCTCGTGGACGATGGTGCCTGGTACCAACATCGCGCTGCTCCGCCTGATCCAGTTCTCAACCGGAGCCGCGGCCGAGCTGCGCGCCGCACGAGATCAGGCCACCGACGCCGGCGCCACCTCATTCATCCTCGATCTGCGCAGCAACCCGGGCGGCTTCATCTCCGAAGCAGTTGACACGGCGAGCCTGTTCCTTTCCCAGAGGACCGTCTACATCCGTGAGCTGGCGGACGACCAGCGCATCCCTGTGCTGACTAATGACGCCATTCCCGCGACCGAAGTCCCGGTGGTCGTGCTGATCGATGAGGGGACGGCGAGCTCAGCTGAGATCGTCTCGGCCGCACTCAAGTCAGCCGGTCGCGCCGAGCTCGTGGGCGAAACGACGTTCGGGACGGGGACCGTCCTGCTCACCTTCGATCTGCCCGACGGATCGGCGATTCGCCTGGCAGTCGAACGCTGGCTGACCCCCGACGGCGAGCTGATCTTCGGCCAGGGAATCGATCCGACCGTCCCGGTGCCGCTGCCCGTTGACGAGATTCCGCTCGACCCGAACGAGGTGAGCCAGCTTGCGCCCCTAGACGTTCCGAACCTCCCGGACAGTCAGCTGCGGCGGGCTATAGAGCTGCTTTCGCAGTAGGGAGCTCGCAAGCGCTTCGCGCGCAGCAGTCCCCAGGACTGCGGAGGCAAACTAATGGACGGGACCGCCCTCGGTCTGGCTGGGCTCGGACTCCGAGGCTGCGTCCTTCTCGTTGGTGAACTGCGCCTCGATGGTCCTCTCTTCCGCGCCGCGTACGATTCGCAGCGTCATGGAACCACCGGAAGTGACGGTACCAAGCGCCTCATACACGTCATCAGGCTCGCGGATCGGCCGGCCGGCGGCCTCGACGATGAGATCACCCTCGGCGACCCCGGCGCGTGCCGCCGCGCTGTCCTCCTCGACTTCGCGGACCAGGACGCCGTCCTGCTCCGGCAGGCCGACCGCACGGCGCAAGTGACGCGCAACCCGCGAGGGGGCGATGGCGATGCCGAGTTGCGGCCGCTCCATGCTCTCGCCGCGTTGTAGGGCCGCCACGCGTGTGCGCAGCGACTCGTCGGCTGGCAGGGCCAGGTAGAAGCCGCTACCCAGCCGGTTGGTGTTAAGGCCAAGGAGCTTGCCTTCAGTATCGACGAGCGCGCTGCCCGAGGATCCCGGCACGAGGGGAGCGGTGTGCTCGAGGCTGCCCGAGATGCGGCGGCCGCGGGGGCCGCGGAACGCGCGCGCAACGCTTGATATCAGACCAAAGGTAACTCGCGGGCCATTGCCGTTGAGGGTGACCGCGAAGACGGGTGTTCCGATCTGCGCCGCTGCCGAGGCCCACGCGAGCTCTGGCGCACCGCCGGTATCCACCGAAATGACGGCCAGGTCGCCGTCCACGTCGATGCCCGCCAGCTTGCCCTCGGCCTGCCGCCCGTCGGAGAAAGTCACGGTCAACTCGTCAGAGCGCACGTTGTGGGCGTTGGTCAGAACCGCTCCGGGTGCGACAACGACGCCTGAGCCACCGCGCCAGCCGCCGCCGAGGCGAACAGCCGATACGCCCGCACTTTGGGCGACCGATGAGACCGCCTGCGCCAATTCGTCCAAAACAGCCATTTCTCGACAACTCCCTGATCGTAAGTGCAACATGGTGTTAGTGACTTGCAAGTTGCAAGTTAGCATTGCGCTGAAATGAATGCAAGACGCGAACCAGGCCGGCACGCCGTGGCCGATGAGGTCACCATTGGCGGGGTGAGCGAGCCGCAGTCCGAATCGGGTGGTTCCGCGCTCGATGCCGCTTTGGGCAGGGTGGGAGACCGCTGGTCATTTCTCGTGGTCGAGGCGCTGCTCGACGGGCCGCGGCGATTCAACGACCTTGCCATGAGCGTCGCAGGGATCGCGCCGAACATCCTCACTGACCGCCTGCGCCGGCTGGAACGCGAAGGCGTGGTCATCGGGCGCAAGTATTCAGATCGGCCGGCGCGGCTGGCCTATTCCCTGACCGAGGACGGGCTCGAGCTGGCCGGAGTGCTGCGGTTGCTTGCCACATGGGGCGCCCGGGGCTCTGGCGGAGCGGAGGGCCTCAGACACGTCTCGTGTGGCTCGCTGCTCGAGGCACACTGGTTCTGCCCGACGTGCGCCAGGGTCGTTGACGAGAGCGACGAGGCCTCAGCGCTGCGATTCGCTTGACCGACCGCGCTTCGCCTGACCCCCGCCGCGTATGCCCACGAACCACGCTTTAGTCACGGGCTGACTGAACGGACGCCCGGAGCCCGCGTAGGAGCCATCTACGGATCGTTTGGAGTCACCTAACCGACTCCGGACAGGCATTCGAAGGCCTATTCGGGGCCGTCCGCCAGATTTCCGGCGCCCGACCGCCCGTTCAGTCACGGGCTGACTAGCCAGCCGCTGACGTGTGCGCTTGCCTCCGCATTCCTGTCAAACGACCGCGCGGCCAGGTGCCTGCCCGCCCTAATTCAGGTTGAGTAGCGCAGGCACCCCGCGGTGGGGTTACACTCCGCGCTGCCCGTGTTTGGCCGTCCCCAGACCGATCGGACCGAGGAAAACTTGCCACACACACCGACCATGACGGGACAGGCTCGCGATGTTCTCACGCAGCAGGAGGCAACTGATCGCGCTGCGCGCGTCCGCGAAGCCCACTACGAGATCAAGCTCGATCTGGTCGCCGGCCGCTCGACGTATCGCGGCGACGTCACGATCCGTTTCGACGCGCAGGGCGAGGGTCCGCTTTTCCTTGACTTCCGTGGCCGAACAATCGAGCGCCTCGAGGTCAACGGCTCCGAGGCGGAGCCCGATTGGAACGGGTATCGCCTGAGGCTGCCCGCCTGGCTCGTGGCCGACGAGATGACCGTTCGAATCGAATACGAAAACGACTACGACCGGACCGGCGACGGCTTCCACCGGTTCGTCGACCCCGAGGACGGCGAGGAGTACGTCTACACGAACTTCGAGCCATACGAGGCGCACCGGCTCTTCCCGTGCTTCGATCAGCCCGATATCAAGGGCCGTTATTCGGTCGAGGTGACGGCACCCTCTGCGTGGCAAGTTGTAGCCAACGCGCCACTGGCCGAAAGCACACCGGTGGCCGACGACCGGACCAAGCACCGTTTCGACCAGACCGAGCTCTTCAGCACATACCTGATGGCGCTGGTCGGTGGCCCATACGTCGTTCGCCGCCACCAGCACGGCGGCCTCGACCTTGGGCTGTACGCGCGCCGCTCGATGGAGCGCTACCTGAGGGACCAGGCTCCAGAGATTCTGGAGATCACATCGCAGGGCCTCGACTTCTACGGCGAGATGTTCGACCAGCCATACCCGTTCGCGAAGTACGACCAGGTCTTCGTGCCCGAATACAACTCCGGGGCGATGGAGAACGTCGGCTGCGTCACCTACAACGAGGCGTATCTGTTCCGCGACCCGGCGACGGAGAGCCAAAGGCTCGACCGGGCAGAGACGTTCCTGCACGAGCTCGCGCACATGTGGTTCGGCAACCTGGTGACGATGCGCTGGTGGGATGACCTGTGGCTCAACGAAAGCTTTGCCACGTACATCTCCTATGTCGCGATGGTCGAGGCGACGCGCTTCACGAACGCCTGGAAGGTCTTCAACGCCGACATCAAGCGCTGGGCCTACCAGCAGGATCAGCTGCCCACGACGCACCCGATCGCGGGTGCCGCCAATGACACCGAGATCGCCTTCCTGAACTTCGACGGCATCACCTACGGCAAGGGCGCGTCGGTCCTCAAGCAGCTGGTCCAGCACATCGGCCGGGATGCGTTCCGCGATGGAATGCTGCTCTATTTCCGCCGCCACGGCTGGTCGAACGCGACGCTCGACGACTTCCTTTCCTCTCTCGAGGAGCTAAGTGGCGCCGATCTCGGCGAATGGGCGCGCCTGTGGCTGCGGACCGCCTCGCTAAACACCCTGTCGACCGAGTGGCAGGCCGAGGGCGATCGCCTTTCCGCGCTGGCGATCAAGCAGACAGCCCCGCCCGAGTTTCCGACCCTGCGGCCGCACGCGTTGGAGGTCGCCCTCGCCCGCGAGGTGGACGATCAGCTCAAGGTCGACGCGATCGATGCCTGGATCGATGGACCCGACACGCCGCTACCCGAAGCGCGAGGGCGCGAGGTGCCGGATCTCGTCTTCCCGAACCACGGCGACCACGCCTACGCGAAGGTCTCGCTCGATCCCGCCTCGGTCGACTTCGTCCGGCGCAACCTGGATAAGGTCGAGGACGAGCTCCTGCGCGAGTTGCTCTGGATGTCGCTGTGGGAGATGGTTCGCGACTGCGAGCTTCGGTCGACCGACTTCCTGGCCATCGGGCGCAGCGAGCTGCCCGACGAACCGGACCTCGACATTCTCAATACCGTTCTCGGTCGCGCCGACCTGGTCGTGAGCCGGTATCTGCCGGAATCCCTGCACGAGCGCGAGGCGCACACGTGGTTCGAGGCGGCACTTGAGAATGTCGCCAACACGACCGGCGATCGGCAGATCATGTGGGCGCGCTCGGCGATCAATGCCGCGTCCTCCAGTCCCGATGTCGAGCGCCTGGTTGCGTCGGTCGACGGCGCAGAGGCCGCGCCCGTATTCGCCGACGACCAGGAGATGCGCTGGGCGATTGCCATCAAGGCCGTTGCCTTCAGTTTGCCCGACGCCGACGCGCGTCTGGCCGCCGAGGGCGACCGCGACCGATCCGATCGTGGCCGGCGAGCTCTGCTGAAGGGCGAGGCTGCGCGGCCGTCGGCCGATGCCAAGGAAGAGGCGTGGACCAAGATCCACGGTGACGGCTACGGGTCGTTCCACCTCACGCGCGCGGCAATGCAGGGCTTCTTCTGGCCGCAGCAGGAGCAGCTTCTCGAGCCCTACGTCGGCCGCTTCTTCGATCGTGTCCGGGATGTGTTCACGACGCGCGACCATCCGTTCTCGCGCTCGTACCTGCTCGCCCTCTACCCGGCATACAGCGCCGACCCGCAGGTCCTCGAGCGATCGCAGCAGCTGCTCGCGTCGCTCAACGGCTCGCTGCCAACCCTGTCCCGCCAGCTGACCGAGGTTGCGGACGATCTGGAGCGCCAGATCAGGGTGCGCGCCTTCGCCGAATCCGCCGAAGCCGCCGAAACGGGCGGCTGATCGTGGCCGGCCGGCCATGGGTGGAGCCGGTGACCCTCGAGGGCGCGGTTACACGTCTCGAGCCGCTCACGCTCGAGCACCTGGCGGGGCTGATCGCAATCGGCCTCGACGCCGACATCTGGCGCTGGATGCCCAGCGCGATCCAGACCCCCGGCGAGATGCGGGGTTACATCGAGCGGGCTCTGGCGGCCCGCGAAACCGGCACTGAGATGCCCTTCGCCACGATCGAGCGGTTCAGCGGCCGGGTCATCGGCGGGACGCGCTACATGAATATCGAGCCGCGCCACCGCCGGCTCGAGATCGGCTATACGTGGCTGGCGCCGGCCTGGCAGCGCACGGGCATCAACACGGAGGCCAAGTTGCTGATGCTCGGGCACGCGTTCAACGTGCTCGGCGCGCTGCGTGTCGAGTTCAAGACCGACTCGCTCAATGAGCGGTCACGCGCGGCGCTGGTTGGCATCGGTGCGACGGAGGAGGGGACCTTGCGCAATCACATGGTCACCGACAGCGGCCGGCGCCGGCACTCGGTCTACTTCAGCGCGATCGAGGAGGAATGGCCGCACGTCCGCCAGCACATCGAGTCACGCCTGGCGCGGCTCTTGCGACCGATCGAGCCCGAGCGGGCCGAGAACGTCGACACCTCTAGCGCGGAGCCTGCGGCCGACGGCTAGTCCAGTTTTCCGGCGCGCCTATTTCGCGCCCGATATCGCACCCATCATTACGGTGTGTTGCCAGAGCGTCACATTGGCTCGGCACTATCGTCCTGCTCGTCGCCGTCAAATGATGCGGGCGATATTTGCGTCGATAGCTGGACGCAGCGAGCCACAATCGACCTCACACCAGCAGGGCTAAGGATGCGGGCGATGTCAGCTCGAACGGCCGCCGTGATCCTTCCCTTAGGCGCTGCGGAGTGCCTTGGCCCGTGACTTGCGGGCGCGGTCCAGGTTGTAGGCCGAGTTGACCAGGCCGACGTGGGTGAAAGCCTGCGGGAAGTTACCCACCAGCCGCTTCCGTTTCGGGTCGAACTCCTCGGCCAGCAGTCCCACATCGTTGCGCAGAGAGAGCATCCGCTCGAACAGCTCGGTGGCCTCCTCCAGCTGGCCGACCAGCGCCAGGTTGTCGATCAGCCAGAACGTGCAGGCCAGGAACGACCCCTCGCCGGCCGGCAAGCCGTCATCGGTTTCGCCCGTCGGGTAGCGCATCACGAAACCGTCGACCATCAGCTCCTTCTTGATCGCCTCGATCGTGCCGCGCATCCGCGGGTCGGTCGCCGGCAGGAAATGTACGAGCGGGATCATCAGCAGGCTCGCATCGAGCTCCTGGGATCCGTAGTACTGCGTGAACGTGTTGCGTGATGGGTCGAATCCCTTCTCGCACACCTCGTCGTGGATCTGTTGGCGGACCCGTCGCCACTCCTCGAGCGGACCGTCCACGCCGAACTTCTCGATCGCCCTGACCGCCCGATCCAGCGCCACCCAGGCCATCACCCGCGAGTGGGTGAACTGCTGGCGTGGCCCGCGCACCTCCCAGATGCCCTCGTCGGGATCCTGCCAATGGTCGACGACGAACTCCACGAGATGGCGCGCCAGTGCCCACGCGTCGTCATCGGCGCCGATCCCGAACTGGCGCGCCAGGTGCAGCGTGTCCAGGACCTCGCCGTAGACGTCGAGCTGGAACTGGGTCGCCGCGGCATTGCCGACGCGCACCGGCCGCGAATTCTCGTAACCGGTCAGCCAGTCGATCTCGAACTCCGGCAGCCGGCTCTCACCCGCCGGCCCGTACAGGGTCTGAAGGTGGGCCGGGTCCCCACCCGCGGCGCGCAGCAGCCAGTTGACGAAGGCATGCGCCTCCTCCGTATAGCCGCCGATGTTGAGGGCCCACAGGCTGAACGCGGCGTCGCGCACCCAGCAATAGCGGTAGTCCCAGTTGCGCACGCCGCCGATCTCCTCGGGCAGGGACGTGGTCGGAGCTGCGACGATTCCGCCGGTCGGCCGGAAGGTCATTGCCTTGAGCACCATCAGCGACTGGCGAACGTCGTCCCGCCACTCGCCGTCGTAGCGCAGCCGCGAGCACCAGTCACGCCACCAGGACAGCGTCCGTTCAAGCGCGCCGCCGGCATGCGGTGGCTCGTTCGGTGACAGGTGCGACGGGTGCCAGCTGAGCACGAACGACACGGTTTCGTTCTTCTTGATCGTGAAGTCGCCCGCCGTGTGCAGGCCCTCGCCTTGGACCGGGATGCTGGAGCGCAGGCACACGCCATCCGGCCCGGAGACCGCGCAGATGTCGCCTCCAACGCGGCGAACCCAGGGCACGAGGCGGCCGTAGTCGAAGCGCAGCTCCAGCTCCGTGCGCATATTGACCGTCCCGCGTATGCCTTCGACGATGCGGACCAGGTTGGGCAGCCCATCGCGTGGCGGCATGAAGTCGGTGACTCTCACGGTGCCGCCTTTCAGCTCCCATTCCGTCGTCAGCACGAGCGACCGATCGCGGTAGCTGCGGCGTGTCGCGCGCTTCGCCCTCTTCGGCGCGATCAGCCAGCGCCCGTTCTCTGGCGTGCCGAGCAGGGCCGCGAAACACGCTGCCGAATCGAAGCGCGGCAGGCACAACCAGTCGATCGAGCCGTTGATTCCCACCAGCGCCGCCGTCTGGGTGTCGCCGATGAGCGCGTAGTCCTCTATCCGCAGCGTCACTCGCCAGAATGTAGACCAATCAATGCAGTCAACAGAAACGCTTGACAGCGCGGAATCGCTTACAACCAGCCGGCGGCGTCTCGATTTCGACACGCTCGGGATCGCCGTATGCGGCGGCCGTGGTCTAGAGTGATTCTGTGAGTGATTCTGTGAACGAGCCACGGCGCGACTCTCACCAATACGGGATGTGGTCGCGGACCTCGGGCATCATCGTCGGCCTGCTGCTGATCGTCGCCGGTGCCATCCTGCTGGCGGTCAACACGTTCAACATGGTCCTGCCGTTCGACCTTGGACGCGTCGGCTGGCCTGTCTTTGTCATCGCCCCCGGCCTGGCCCTGCTGGTCATCGGCCTGATCACTGCTGGAGAGGCAGGCACGGGGTTGGCCGTCGCGGGCGGAATAGTCACAACTGTTGGATTGATCCTCTCGTACCAGTACTCCACCGATCACTGGACAAGCTGGGCGTATGCGTGGGCGCTCATCGCCCCCACATCGGTTGGCGCGGCCATGCTGCTGTGGGGCATCTTCCATGGGCGTGGAGACGTGGCCCGACAGGGTCTTTCTGGCCTCGGCGTCGGCCTGATCATCTTGATCATCGGCTTTGCGTTCTTCGAGGGTGTGCTGCATCTCGGAGGCGAGCGCGGTCTCGCACCGCTCGGGCGTCAGGCGCTGCCAGTC
>JBPCLD010000142.1:0-4615 GCA_051003655.1 Candidatus Limnocylindrales bacterium
GGGCGCTGATCGGCCGGTTCAGCAACAGAACCTCCCGCGCGCGGCGGTCGCCAATGAGCAGCGGCATCCACTGAGTCGCGCCGCCCGCGGGCAACGAGCCTCTTGTCGGTCCGACGTGACGGAAGACGACGTCGTCGGCGGCAACAGCGAGGTCGCAGGCGATGTT
Organism: Candidatus Limnocylindrales bacterium; assembly: GCA_051003655.1. Taxonomy (GTDB): domain Bacteria; phylum Chloroflexota; class Limnocylindria; order Limnocylindrales; family CSP1-4; genus JALYGJ01. Next base: position 167 of record JBPCLD010000142.1, read on the forward strand.
CAGCTCGTTGCCGCCGCCGACGACCATCCCGTTCAGCCGCGCCACGACCGGCTTGGCGCAGTCCTTGATGGCCTCGATTGCCTCGATGAAGCGACCCATCCAGTCCCAGTAGTCGTTCGGGCGGGCAAGGAACGCCTCCTGCTCATCGAGATCGGCGCCCGTCGAAAAGGCGCGCTCGCCGGTCCCGGTCAGGACCACCACGGCAACCTGATGATCCGCCGACGCCTTGCGGAACGAATCTCGAATGGCCTCGAGAGTTTGCCGATTGAGCGCGTTGAAGACTCCCGGCCGATCGATCCTGACGGTTGCGACTCGACCCTCAACGTCGTAGTGGACTGTCACGTGCTGGCCTCGTCCAGCGCGACCAGCGTGAGCATCCCCGGCGCGATCTCACGCAGGTTCTTACCGGCAGCGCGCATCTCGTCGCTGGCCATGCCCGCGTCCAGCGCGGCCTTGTCGTCGAACTCCATGCGTGTGACGAGGACGATGTCGTCGCCCGCGAATTTGCCACTCACCGGCTCAACGACCGTGGAGCGCAGGCCGGGCACGAGCGAGATCAAGGGCAGGTGCTCGGCGCGATATCGGCGCATGAATTCGTCCATACCGTCCTCGCCGCCTTCGGGGCGCTTGAACAATGCCAACAACGTCACGGCCATGTCTCGAGTTCCTCCCTACCAGGTGCTGAAAGGATCGGCGGGATCCGTGTCGGCTGTCACCGGGGCGGCCGCGGCGGCCGCCTGCGGATCGTATGCCCGTGCGCCAGCGCCCTGCTCGCCTTCGGCTTCCTCGGCCGTGCCCTGCTCGGCGCGTAGACGTGCGACCTTCTCGGTCGATCGGTAGAAGTTGCCCGCGGCGAGGTTGAACAGGGCAGGCTGGCTGACCATCACCTGGTGCGGGCTGTTGGGACAGATGAACAGGCGCGAATCTGGCAGCTGCCGGTGGATTGCCACGGCATGGTCGGCGGGCACGAACACGTCCCGGTCACCGTAGACCAGCTGCACCGGCAGGCGGATCCGGCGCAGCTCCTCGTGAGTCAGCAGCGGTGCGCTGGCCACGTCAGTGGCAATCGCGGGCAGCAGTCGCTGCCAGGCGCCGTCTGTCTGGACCGGGCCATGACGGCGCTCGAGCTGTGCCGCCCAGTCGGGCTCCTCGCGTTGGATCCGCTCGGGGTCCATTAGCCGCCGGGCGACGCTAGAACGGGGCTCGCGGACGATATCGATGCCACAGATCATGGCCGTCCGGAGGCGCTCCGGGTAGCGCGTGGCGAACGTCAGGGCCGTCATCGCGCCCATGCTGAAGCCGACCACGTGGAAGGTGCTCAAGCCCATCACGTCGGCGAAGGCGAGCAGGTCATCGACCAGCAGGTCTCTGCGGAAGCCGTCGCGGACGTCCCATCTGGTCCCGCCATGGCCCCTGGCATCGACCAGGTAGAGACGGAACGCCTTCCGAAATAGGGGCCGCTGGGCAGACCAATCCTCGGCCGCGGTCGACGTCGCGCCGTGGAGCAGGACGAGCGGCGGACCCGCACCCTCGACTTCGTACTGAACGTCGAGGCCGTTCGCGCGGACTATGGGCACAGCGTGGTCATTTTCAAGCTTGCGTGCTGGCGTCAGCGCAGTAGGTCGGCCTTGCCGCGCAGGTCGGTCGTTTCCGCCCGCTCGATGCGGAGATAGCGGCGCCGGAAGTAGAGGAGAGGCCATCCGGTCTCGTCGCGACAGCCCGTCTCGACGACCCGGCCCAGGTACATCGTGTGGTCGCCGGCCTCGATGACCGTTTCCACCTCCGCGCACAGGTAGGCAATCGCCGCGTCGAGGACGGGCAGGCCGGCCTCGCCCAGCTCGTACGCCGCGTTGCAGAACGCCGAACGCGGCAGCGTTGACGGAGCACCGGCGAAACAGTCAGAAAGGGCCTGCGAGTCCTCGCCCAGGATGTTCACCCCGAAGCGATTGGTGCGCTCGATGATGGGATGGATCGAGCGCTCCTTGCCGATGGCAACCATGACCAGCGGTGGCTCGAGCGAGATGCCGGTGAACGAGTTGACTGTCGTACCCCAAGGTTGCGGGCCGTCAGGGGCGTCCTCGAGCGTAGTGACCACGGTCACGCCCGTGGCATAGCGGGTGAGGACCTCGCGGTAAGACTGCTTGTCGATGCCCGTGGAGTCAGCGCCGTGGGGGCGTCCGATCGTCGGCGACTCGGCCATATCGCTTCGAGTCTAGCCCCGATCGTCTGCAGGCAGAGACGCGGCGCAAGGGACCACCCCGGCGAGCCAGGCGCTGATCTGTTCGGTGGCGAGCCGTGGTGCGCCGACGTCGGTATCGACGATCAAGTCGGCAACCGACTCGTAAAGCGGATACCGATGCGCCACCGCCTCGCGGAACCACTCCTCTCCGCGATCGAGCCACGGCCGGTGCGCCGCGGTGCCACTACGTCGGACGAGCGTCGCTGGGCTCGCGCGCAACCAGACCACGAGACTCTCCCGGAGCAGACGCCGTGACGAGCCGGACAGGATCGTTCCGCCGGCCACGTCGACGATGCACGGTGCGGTCAAGCCGAGACCGGCCACCAGCGCCTCGTCCTCTGCCTGACGCAGACCGTCGACCCCCAGCATCGCGTGGAGCTCGCGTGGCGTCATCCCGTAGAGGCCCTGGAGCAGCTCGTCGTTGTCTGCCAAAGGCCACCCGGTGCGCCTCGAGAGCAGCCGTCCGATCGTCGTCTTGCCGCTGCCCATCATCCCGAGGAGCACCACGCGGCATTGATCAGCCGCTGGAGATGCGCTCGTCAACCATCACCGCATATCTGTCGGTCATGCCGGCCACGTGGTCGACGACCTGGGTCGTCAGATCGGCTTCGGAATCGCGATAGGTGCTCGGTAGCTGCGAAGGCTTGGCGACGTAGTGGTCGACCAGGCGGCGGATGAGGGCGATGGCCGGGTCGGTATGAACGCGCTGGGCTGGCGACAGATAAACCCGCTCGAACATGAACTCGCGGAGCTCATTCATCACCTCGAGTGTCGGCGCATCCATTCGCACCTCGCTGCTGGCAAGGCTCTCGTCGATGACGGCGTTGATCATCTCGTCGATCCACACCCGGCCCGGCGGGCCGAAGCGTTCCAGGGCACGCCGGGGGAAATCGTCCGGCGACAGGACGCCAGCTCGCAGCGCGTCCAGCGCATCGTGGGTGAGATAGGCGATCCGGTCGCCATAGCGAACGGTCATCGCTTCGGCCGTGGCCGGCGGCGGCACGATCTTCCAGGAGTGCGCGCGGATGCCGTCACGCACCTCCCAGGTCAGGTTGAGGTGCTCGAGCACATCGAAGATGCGCACGCTCTGGGCGGCGTGGTGCCAGCCTGTTACGGGGAAGTACGGCGACAGCGCCTCCTCGCCGGTGTGACCGAACGGCGAGTGGCCGACATCGTGACCGAGGGCGATCGCCTCGCTGAGCGTCTCGTTGAGACTGAGCGCGGCTGCGATCGCGCGCGAGATCTGGGTGACCTGGAGCGTGTGCGATAGCCGGGTGATGAAGTGGTCGCCGTCCGGGTTGATAAAGACCTGCGTCTTGTGCTTCAGCCGACGGAACGCCTTCGAGTGCAGGATGCGGTCGCGGTCGCGCTCGAAGGCTGTCCGGTACTCATCCGGCTCCTCAGGGTTGGCTCGTCCGCGCGAGTCGGCGGCACGCGCCGCCGCCGGCGCGAGCTGCTCTTCCTCGGCTTCGCGCGCCGCGCGATCGCGCCGCACGAGGCCAGTCCGAGTCGCGGATCCAACGTTCGCCACAGGCACATTCTCACGGTCGCGGCTTATCGGCGAGTTGCGCCGGGTGCGGTCTGCGCTGTCCGCCGGTCAGCCACGCTCTCGTTTCTGCCATATGCCAATCCGGGTCGCGTTATGCGAAAGCCGGCCAGCACGCGGCGTGTACGGCGCCGACAAATGCCGAGCTCTGAGCGTGGCGCCGCGTGACGCGCGGCCAAAAGCGGCGATTTTGACCCGTCCCGCGACCCGAGCTCACGCTTAACGCCACGTGGGTTGCAATTAGGCAGAAACTGCGGTCGCGGCTTATCGGCGAGTTGCGTCTGGTGCGGTGCGTGGGCGTGCCCAATCGGCGGCCCCTTATGGGAGCGTTTCGACCAGCCTGAAGTGCTCACACACGATCAGCGTCTCGTCGATGATCGAATGATCGGACCAGAGGCGCTCGTGAGCCGCGCGCCACTCGGCCACGCTCTCGAAACCTTCGCCCTCGTCACGAGCGAACTGGAGATCGACTTGGCCGGCAGGAACCACCCGGATGCCCGTCGCGACGGGCTCGTCGTCGTAGCCCAGCAGTGACCCCCGGTCCCCCGGTTGCGGCAAGGGGTCGTTGGTATGCGGCGCGAAGTCGGTCGCCAGGCCGGCGGTGGCGATCTTGTCGCCGCGCAGGACGGCGTCCACGAGCCTTTGCCGAAGCTCGGTTCGCGCA
>JBPCLD010000143.1:0-4074 GCA_051003655.1 Candidatus Limnocylindrales bacterium
CAACGAAGGCAGCCGCCCCAGGCGATCGCCTGTCGGCATCTTGAAGTAGCCGACGATTGCCGCCAACACGGCGATGCTCCCGCCCACGATCAAGGCCGCCGGCGCGCCGCCGATCGCGGCCAGGCCGCCGGAGAAGATGCCGCCAAATGGTGTCGAGCCGGCGAAGACCGTCGTGTAGACGCTCATCACCCGTCCCCGCAGGACGTCCGGCACGGCGAGCTGAATGATCGTGTTGCAGGTCGCCGCCATCGAGATGAGCCCCCAGCCGGCGAGGAACATCAGGGCGAGACTGATCGGGACCGACCGCGACAGGCCCACGCCCACCATCGCAACGCCGATCGCCGCAGCGCCGACGAGCAACCTGCCCATACCCGGGCGCTTGCCAAACGCGATCGACATCGCACTGAGCACCGATCCGACGCCGGTCGCGGCCATCAGGAACCCGTACGTGTCGGCATCGCCCATGAGGACGTCGCGCGCGACGAGCGGGATCAGGACCTGGAAGTTGAGCGCAAACGTGGACACGACCGCGAGCACAGCGATGGCCAGAAAGATCTGCGGGTCGCGCCGCGTGTACCGCAGGCCCTCCACCAGGCGGTCGATCACAGACCGCAGATTGCGTTCGACAACCGCGCGCTCGATCGGCATTCGGAGCTCGTGCGGCCGCATGAAGAAGAGGCTGACGATGACCGCCAGGTAGCTCACCGCATTGATGAAGAACAGCGGGTAAATGGAGAATGCGGCGATCGTCAGTCCGGCAATCGCCGGGCCGATGATCCTCGTGATGTTGAACACCGCGCTGTTGAGGGCCACGGCGTTGGCGATGTCCGACCGGCCCACCATCTCGACGACAAACGACTGCCTAATTGGCATGTCAAACGAGTTGACGACGCCAAGGCCGAGCGCGAGCACGAACACGTGCCAGACCTGGACCTGACCGCTCACGACGAGGATGCCCAGGATGAGCGCCAGCAGGCCCGCAGCTATTTGCGTGTAGACGAGAGCCTTTCGCTTCGATACGGCATCGGCCAGGATGCCGCCGAAGAGGCCAAGGAAGAGCACCGGGGTGAACTGCGCGGCGGCCACGAGCCCGAGGGCAATCGGATCGTTTGTCAGCTCGAGCACCAGCCACGCCTGGCCCACCTGCTGCATCCACGTGCCAACGAGCGACACGAGCATTCCCAGCCAGAACAGCCGGAAGTTGTGGTGACGGAATGCGCTCAGACCCTTCGGCAGGCGCGAGGGCCCGCTCGATGGTCCCTGGTTGTGAGCTGTCGGGACCTCTGGCTCTATCTCCGAGGTCACGCCTCGGAGGCCTCCACCGCGGCTTCGATCACCTGGACCGTGCCGTCAACGCCGAGCCGGCCGGTGTCGACGCTGAGGTCATAGTGGCGCGCGTCGAGCCAGTCGGCGTTGAAGATTCCGCGGATGTAGTCGGCCCGCGCGGCGTCGATCGATCGGCACAGCTGGCGCAGGGAGCTTCCGTCGGGCAGGGTCTCTCCGGGGATCTCCTCGACGCGCGACATCAGGTAGCGGATGCGGGCGTCCAGCGCTGCGTGCAGCTGGACATGGAGCGTGCCTTCCTTTCGGCCGAGGATGAACGCCGCGCCACGACCGACGATGACGACGTTGCCGCGCTCAGCCGCTTCCTCGATCACGCTGCGGGTGATAGCCACCAGCCGATCGTGCGTGGTCAGTTGCGTCAACTCGTCCGCATACGACGACGCTGGCATCGCAACTTCGGGTGAGCTGGTCGTGAGCGCCGCGGCCACGCGCTGCCAGAAAGACGGCAAGCGCTCGTCGTAGGTCTCGAGCTCTGTCCCGGGGATCCCGGATCTGACGGCGACCTGCGCGACCAGTGCCCGGTCGAAGAAGTCTGCACCCAGCTTCTCGGCCAACGCTCTGCCGACGGGCACTCCCGCGGCCCCGAACTGGCGCGAGATCGTGATTACCGGCACTTCTCTTGGCTCCTCCGCGGCCGGGGTCCAACCGTCGCTGCTAGCCCGATTGGGCGCCCTCGGGCTGCTGGCTCATGCGGGCCATCGCGTCGACCAGCTCGCGGACTGAATCGGCCGAGCGATCGAAGGCTCCTCGCTCCTCATCGGCCAGCTCGATCTCGACAATATCCGTGATACCTGCGCGGCCGAGCATGACCGGCACGCCGACGAACAGCCCGTCGACGCCGTACTCGCCCTGGAGATAAGCCGCGCAAGGCAGGATCTGGTTCCTGTCGTTGAGTATCGAGTCGACCATCTGCGTGACGGACGCCGCTGGCGCGTAGTAGGCGCTGCCGGTCTTAAGCAGCGCAACGATCTCGGCGCCGCCGTTCCGGGTGCGGTCGACCAGCTCCTGGATGCGCGCGGCCTCCATCAGCTCGGTGATCGGAACCCCGCCCGCGGTCGAATAACGCGGCAGCGGGACCATCGTGTCGCCGTGGCCACCGAGCACGAAGGCGTGCGTGCTGCTGACGCTCACGCCAAGCTCCTGCGCGATGAACGTTCGGAAACGAGCCGAGTCAAGCACGCCGGCCATGCCGATCACCTTGCTCGGCGGCAGGCCGCTGGCCTCGAGCGCGACGTGGCACATTGCGTCGAGGGGGTTGGTGACGATGATCAGGATCGCGTCCGGGCTGAGGGCGGACGCCTGCTGAACGACGCTGCGCACGATTCCGGCGTTTTTCGACAGCAAGTCGTCGCGGCTCATCCCTGGCTGACGGGCGAGACCAGAGGTGACGATCACGATGTCCGACCCCGACGTGTCCGCGTAGTCGTTCGTCCCGATGATCCTCATGTCGTGGCCAACGACCGGGGCGGCCTCGGCCAGGTCGAGTGCCTTGCCCTGTGGCAAACCTTCAACGATGTCGATCAGCACCACGTCAGCCAGGCTCGCCTCGGCCACCCGCTGCGCCACGGATGCACCAACGTTGCCGGCGCCGACGACGGTTACCTGGGGACGCGCCATGAGGCAATCTCCTGCTCGGGGTTGTGGTGGCTCTCAGCCTTGCACCGATTGTATCGACGCTCCGTCCAGCCCTCGGCGGTGGGCCAGATCAGTGCAGCAGATCCAAAGTCCCTAGCTCGCTCGCCCATCGGCCTGCTCGAAGCCAAACCCTGCCGATATCGCTCCCATCATTAGGAAAGCAGGAGCCCTGCCGATAGCCGACGTGTCGACCGTTCGGGCAGGCCGCCCACCCGCCACTGTCGCTTGTGAGACGCCCGCCTAGGGATGGAGGCGATACCGAGGTTCATAGGCTGCTCGCCAGGGCCGGTCGAGAGACCTGAGGCTCTCACTGACGTTCGGCTAAGGATGGAGGCGATATCCAATCGCTGAGGACCGCGCAAGGAAACCCAGCCACGGCTCTCACGACAGCTGGGCTATGCTCGCGCCGAATGACTGACCAGGCACCACCCGACCGCCCCGCGGAGGGCGACCGCCCCGCGGAGGGCGACCGCCCCGCGGAGGGCGAGAACCCGCGCAAGTTCACACACACCGATCCCACATGGCAGCCGGCCACCTTGACGGTGCACGCGGGAATGTCGCCGGACGAGCTGACGGGCGCGGTCGCGCCACCCATCTACCAGACCGCAACGTTCGCCCAGGACGCTGTCGGCCGGCCGCGCGGCGGATGGGAGTACGCCCGCACCGGCAACCCCACGAGGTCGCGGCTCGAGCAGGCGATCGCAGCTCTCGAGGGTGGCGAACACGGCCTTGCCTTTGCCAGCGGTTCCGCCACCACCCAGGTCATCGCCGCGCTGGCCTTGCCGGGCGAGCGGATCCTGTGCGTGGACGACGTCTATGGCGGCACGTACCGCTACTTCGAACGAGTGCTGCGCGACATGGGCGTCGAGGCCAGCTACCACGACTGCGCCCGCGATCCGATCGGCGTCCTCGACAGCAACCTCGATGAGCGGACGCGCCTGGTCTGGCTGGAGACGCCGACCAACCCGCACCTGCGCATCGTCGACATCGCGGCGGTCGCCGAGCGGCTGTCCAATCACGTCGGCGCGCGCGGCGAGCGGCCCATCCTGGTCGTGGACAACACGTTTGCCACGCCGCTTTCGCAGCAGCCGCTGG
>JBPCLD010000144.1:0-7719 GCA_051003655.1 Candidatus Limnocylindrales bacterium
GGCAACTGCGGAGTCTGCTCGCACAACGGATACTGTCCGTGTGTCAACCCCGTCGTCGCCCGGAGCAAGACAGCTTTGAAGATCATCGAGCTCCGGCCGATCCTGCTCCAGGACCTGCTCGCGCGCAACTGAGCGACGCGATAGCAACCTGATGGAGATCGCCCAGTTACGCGACCTCGTCGAGCGGATCCACGCGACCTCGGGGCGGCTTTGACCTAGACGCCAAGACCGCGACCCTGCGCGATCTGGACGTGCAATCCAGCGCGCCCGATTTCTGGTCTGACCAACGCGCCGCCCAGCAGCTTCTGCGAAACGCCGAGGGCCTGCGCGAGGAGGTCGGAACCTGGCGGAATCTCGTTCAACGGGCTGACGACCTGCGCGAACTGGCCGAATTGACAGTCGACGCCGATGACGCCGAGATGGCTTCCGGCCTGGCCAGCGAGATGGCCGCTCTCGAAAAGGAATTCGGGCGACTCAGAACCAGCCTGCTCTTCTCGGCCCCCTACGACGAGCGCAACGCGATCGTCAGCATCAGTGCCGGCGCCGGCGGGACCGAGGCGACGGACTGGGCCGAGATGCTCCTGCGGATGTATCTGCGCTGGGCCCAACGGCACAGGTTCGCGACCGAGATCCTCGACCAGCTCGAAGGAGAGGAGGCTGGCCTCAAGAGCGCCACGGCGGCTATCGACGGACGCTACGCGTACGGCAACCTGCGCGCCGAACGCGGTGTTCACAGGCTCGTCCGCATCAGCCCGTACGACTCCCAGAAGCGCCGGCACACGACCTTTGCGCTGGTGGAGGTGCTACCCGAGGTCGCCGACGACACCGAGGTCGGCGAGATCCCCGAGGACGAGCTGCGCGTCGAGACATTCAGATCGCAGGGTGCCGGTGGCCAGCACGTCAACAAGACCGACTCGGCCGTGCGCCTGACACATATCCCGACGGGTATCACCGCCCAGAGCCAGAACGAGCGCTCCCAGCACCAAAACCGTGAATCGGCGATGAAGATCCTGAAGGCCCGTCTCCTGGAACGGCGCGTCGAGGAGCGCGAGAAGGAACTCTCAGTCCTACGCGGAGAGCACGTGGAGGCAGGCTGGGGCAACCAGATCCGCTCGTATGTCCTTCATCCGTATCAGATGGTCAAAGACCACCGGACCGACTACGAGACGAGCGCCACGACCGACGTGCTCGATGGCGACCTGGACGGCTTCATGCTCGCCGAGCTCGAGCGTTTGGCCACCACCGAAACAGCGCCGGCCGCTTAGTCAGCGTGGAGCTCCGCCCGGTCACCCAGGCCGATGTCGAATCATGCGTCGGAGTGTTCTACGCGGCCGACGAAGCGCTCAGCCGGGGCCTCAACCTGACGGTCATGCCGCGCAACCCGCAGGCAATCGAGAGCATCTTCAGGCACGTGTCTGAGACGACCCCACACCGCGCGTGGCTCGCCGAGGACGGCGGCACGATCATCGGATTTGGCATGGCAATCGAGCGCGACGAGCTCACCTTCCTGGCGTTCCTGTTCGTAATGCCTGATGCCCAGGCGGCCGGCGTCGGCGCGGCTCTTTACGACAGGTGCATGCCGAGCGCGGGCTACAGGGCAACGTGCATCTGGTCGGTGCAGCCCATCTCCGCGGCGCTGTATGCGCGCAACGGCCTGGTGCCCAGGGTGCCGATGTACACCTTCACCGGCAGGCCACGTACGCCGCTGCCGCCGCTGAGGAGTGGGCTCGCGCTGACGTCGATCACGCCAGACGAGCTTGACGAGCTCGACCGCGAGATTGTCGGCTTCACGCGGCGGGTCGATCACGAGGCCTGGCAACGCTGGGAACGACGGCCATTCGCCCTGCGTGACGGCAACGACCTGGTCGGATACGGCTACGCTCAGCTCGTGGGCCGCCTGGGTCCGGCCGTCGTTCGTCGGTCGGAAGACCTCCTGCCGTTGGTCGGTGCCCTGATGGCGGAGCTCGATCCTGTCGAGGACTGGATGGTGCACGTGCCCGGCGCGGCCGCCGAAACGTTCATGGGCATGCTCCAGAGCGGCATGCGCTTCGACGGTCCGCCCATCCTGTTCTGCGCAACGCGCGAAGGGATCGACCACAGCAGATACCTGCCGGCGACGTTCGCGCTCCCCTGAGCAACCCGAGCGTGGAGTCGTATCGCCCGGGAACGCCCGATCGCCGGATTCCGTCCACCCACCTAGACTGGCTTTTCCGCCCCAACCGAGGCTCTCATCACCATGTCCTCCGACCCATCGACGAGCGATACCGTCGCTGACCAGGCTTCTGAGATAATCGACACGGAGCCCGGAAAGACCGCCGAACACAGCACCAGCCGCGCGTCCAGCTACCTCGCCCTGCTGCTGGTGGCGGCGGTGGGTGGCGCGGCGCTCTTCTTCTCGGGGTTCATGCTCGGGCGCCTCAACGGTCAGACGCCGGGCACGTCCGACGCCAACCAGGAGCTCTTCCGGCCGTTCTGGGACGCATACAACGACGTCAGCACGAACTACGTCGGCGAGGTCGACCCACACCTCCTCGTCGAGGGTGCGATCCAGGGCATTTTCCAAGCGCTCGGCGACCCCTTTTCGCAATACCTGACGGAGGAGCAGTACCGATCGAACTTGGGTGGGTTATCCGGCGAGTTCGAGGGTGTGGGCCTCCAGATGACGACGCTCGAAAACGGGGAGGCGTGCCCCACCATCTCGACGACGTGCCGCTTGACGGTGACGCATGTGACCCGGGGCTCGCCGGCCCTGAAGGCGGATCTGCGCGATGGCGACATCTTGCTCACCGTGGACGGTACGAGCACGATTGGGTCGACGCTGGAGGCCGTCGTTGCCACTGTCCGCGGTCCCAAGGGGACGACGGTCGTGCTGGGCATCGAGCGCGACGGAACGTCGATGGACGTGTCAGTGGTCCGCGACGTTATCCAGCGCGAGGACGTGCGCAGCGAGGTGCTGGCCGAAGGACGCGTCGGCTACCTGAAGGTCGACGGCTTCAGCTCGGCATCGGCAGCCGATCTGCGCGACCAACTCCGCGAGCTGATCGAGGACCGCGGCGTGAAGGCGCTCATACTCGACCTGCGCGACGACCCGGGCGGGTACGTCGATGCCGCGCACAAGATCGCCAGCGAGTTCGTCGGCACGGGCCCGCTCTATTGGGAGCAGGGGGCTCATGGCGATCCCGAAGCCAAGAATCCTGACCCAGGCGGCGTGGCGACCGATCCGGCGCTATCAATGGTTGTGCTCGTGAATGGCGGAACGGCCAGCGCCAGTGAGATCGTGGCTGGATCGCTCCAGGGCAACGGTCGTGCGTTGCTCGTCGGCGAGAAGACGTACGGCAAAGGCACCATCCAGGAATTCAAGGAGCTCGCGGGTGCCGGCGGTTACCGCTTGTCCGTTCGCAAATGGCTGACGCCCGATCAGACCTGGATCCACGGCGTCGGACTCATCCCCGATGTCGAGGTGGTTGCGCTGCCCGAGCCTCAGCCCGGAGTCGATCCGGCCCTTGATCGGGCGATCCAGGTGCTGCTGGAGGGCCTCACCGACTCACCGGCTCCCTCACTCAGCCCAGCTCCGACTATGACTGTGGCGCCGTCGCCCGCGTGATGCTAATGTTGGGAGGAACGAAAGGAGGTGATGTGCAGTGTTAGATAAGTCTTGCTGCACCACCTCTCGGGAGTCGCTCGCCTGAGCTGACACCGGGAAGTGGTGCAAGCACTCACGTGACGCCGGCCCTTTGGGCCGGCGTTCGTGTGTCTGGAGCATCATCCCCTCACGCGATCCCTCTCCTGGAGAACTCCTTGTCCGAGACCGTGGCGGTCAACCGCAAGGCGCGCCACAACTACACGATCAGCGACACGTTCGAGGCCGGCCTCGTGCTGACCGGAACGGAAATCAAGAGCATCCGTGCCGGCAAGGCGAACCTGTCGGACGCCTACGCGCGCGTCGAGAAGGGCGAGGCGTGGCTGGTCGGTGCCCACATTGCACCTTACGAAGCCGGCAACCGCCACAACCATGAGCCCAAGCGCGATCGCAAGCTGCTGCTGCACCGGTCGGAGATCGATGAGCTGATGGGCAAGGCTGCTGCGAAGGGGTTAACCGTGGTGCCGCTGCGCCTGTACATCAGCCGTGGCCGCGCCAAGATCGAGCTCGGCTTGGCCAAGGGCAAGCAGCTCTACGATCGGCGGCGTGACATCGCCGACCGCGATTCACGGCGCGACATGGAGCGCGAGATAGCCGACAGCGCCCGCGGCCGCCGCTGACTCATGGAGGATCTGTGAACCAAGACGACGACTATTTCGGCGAACCAGTCGCGGTTCGGTATGACGAGTCATCAGACGCTATGTTCGCCCCTGAGGTCGTCGATCCTGCGGTTGACTTCCTGATCGAGCTCGCGGGGCATGGCGCCGCGCTCGAGCTCGGCATTGGGACTGGCCGAATAGCGCTTCCGCTCGCCGCGCGGGGCGTGCCTGTCCACGGGCTCGAGTTGTCGCAGGCCATGGTCGAGCGCCTCCAAGCCAAGCCGGGCGGGAAGGACATCCCGGTCACGATCGGCGACTTCTCAGTGGCGCGAGCCGAAGGTTCGTTCTCCCTCGCCTATCTGGTCTTCAACACGATCATGAATCTGACGACCCAGGCAGCGCAGGTCGCGTGCTTCCGGAACGTGGCCGCACATCTCGATCCAGGCGGCACGTTCGTCATCGAAGTCGGCGTGCCGTCGCTGCGGACCCTGCCACCTGGCGAATCGTTCCTCGTCTTCGATTTTGGCGAGCGCCACTGGGGCGTGGACGAGTACGACGTCGCCAACCAGGGCTTGATCTCGCACCACTTCACTCGCGTCGGCGACAGCATTGAAAAGAGTTCTGGACCCTTCCGCTACGTGTGGCCGGCGGAGCTCGACCTGATGGCCGAGATCGCCGGAATGAAGCTGCGCGAGCGCTGGGAAGACTGGAGCAGGAAGCCGTTCACGAGCGACAGCCGCAGGCACGTGTCCGTCTGGGAGAAGCCGCGGGCAGGCTATGCAGCGGGTGACTCAATCGACCGCTGACACTCGAGAATTAGCCCGTCGGAGCGCGTCGTCGGTCGAGTCATTGCAGCCCAAGACTTAGATAGCGGCTGAGAGGGCGTTTGGGTCGTCATCAGCGTCCCTCAACGATCCGTTCAGTCACGCGCTGCATAGGGCGCAGCTGGACGTGTGGTTACGCGGTTGGCCAGACCTTGTCGGCCCGTCCCGAACAGGTGTTCGGTTCTGATAGACTCTACGACTTGGGGATGAGTGGTTTCGACAGGGCCGGATCCCCGGAGAACGCGAGCCGAGGTGCCGTCAGGCCTCGTAAAAAGGCGGCAAAAGAAGTAACTGGCAACCGCCAGCAGACTTTCGCCCTCGCCGCCTAAGGCGGTAAGGTGAACGTGGAAGCAGCCTCCTCCCCGTGGGCTGTGGAAGCGTCATTCAGCGGGGATGCGCGAACGGTGAGGTCACGTAGCCGGTCGCAAAGCCCGTAAGGGGACGTGGATGGATCTGCTGGGATGCTGCCGATGGCAGCCCGGTTGATTGACGACAAAGCATCGGACACGCTCGTAGTGGTCTCCGGTTGAACGTTCTGGACGGGGAGTTCGACTCTCCCCCATCTCCACCAGATCTCGCTGCTTTCCCCACATGCCGCAAACGAGTACGTTTGCGCGCGCTGATACAGCACGTCACAAAGAGGTGAGCAATGGCCGGAAGCGGAACCAAGGAAGACCCGTGGCAGCTGAAGACGCCGCCGGGAACGTCCGAATACACGATGTACCTGGATGAGGCGGCCGACCCGCCCGTGATCGTCTGCCAGGTTGGGGGCACCCAGCTGAAGTACGACAAGCGGGCGATCGACGATCTCCACGCGATGCTCAAGGCGCACGGCGACTGGATGCCACTCGGTGGCGCGGACGAGCAAAAGGAAGCGGCCGAAGGGACGGTCGAGGCCTGGGGACGCTCAACAGACAACCCCGTTGGCGGCTGGTACGGGCTCAAGAAGGGCCTGCGTGGCCGCTTCGGGGTCTATATGCCGCCACTGATGGAGGCGCTCGGTCTGGCCGAGGTCACCCACGACGCCAAGAACAATCGGATGCGCGCGAAGTAACGCTCGTCGACAAGAAGAAGCCCGCGGTCGATTGGCCGCGGGTTCTTACATATCCGCAGGTTTGGGCTATGGGGCGGGTTGTTCGACCGGGTCGACCGTGACTGGGTAGGACTGTGAGTCCGATTCGCTGCCCCTCGTTACCGTCAAGGTCACGTTGTATGAGCCCGCCGCAGAGTATGTATTGCTCGGGTTCTTGCCACTTGCAACGCCTTCGCCGAAGTCCCACAAATAGCTGTCGGCACCGTTGGGCTTGCCATTGAAGTTGACGGTCAGCGTGCCTGGTACCTGACTGGCGGTGAAATTGGCGTCCAGGGCGGGAGGTGGAGTTGGGTCGGGTGTTGGGTCGGGTGTTGGGTCGGGTGTTGGGTCGGGGTCGGGATTAGGCGCACCCGGGTACTGCTCGGGGAGGATCTGGGTTCCGACCGGCGGATCGCCTGGGAAGCGGCCGACCAGCGTGATCGCGTCGAGCTTCTTGTAGTGGGACTGGAAGGTGTTCTGGTGGAGGATGTTGCCCTGGGCGTCGCGGACCGTGCGCGTCACCGTTGAGTCGAACGCGTCGTAGCGGTCCTGCTTCTTCTTGCGCACGCCGGGGGCCACGTCATCTGAGTACTCGAGCAGGGCGCCGCCCTCGACGATGTTCTCGATCCGTGGCTCGGACAGCTCGACGGTGCGGCCGTCGTCGATCCCCCAGACCTCGAACGTGACCTTGCCTCTTTGGTTGATGCCCTTGATCAGGACGGGGTAGCCGGTATCGTTGGTGAAGGCCATCGTGCGGCGCTGGCCGCCCGATTCCCACACGGTGGCGTCGAGACCGACGGGATAGCGGCTGATGTAGATGCTGTGGTTGCCGCGCGCGTCAATCTGGAATCCGGCGCGCATCGCGGCGTTGAAGAGCGTGGTCGACGACGAGCACATGCCGCCGCCGATCGCGCCGAGCTCGCGGATCTGCCCGTGGATCAGGACACCGCCCTCGACATACGGCGGGCTCGTGACCGGCCAGATTGCGGTGATGTAGTCGAACTGCTCGCCGGGCTGGACGACCTGGCCGTCGACCGCTGTGGTCGGCAGCTGGATGTTGACGCCGAATCCGTTCGATACGGCCGGGATGTAATTCGTCGTCCACGTTCCGAGCATCGTCACGCGCCCGGCGAGGGCCTGCGCCTGGGCCGTCGTGAACTCGGGCTCGACGGGCACCAGGGCAAGACTCACGCTTGCGGGGGACGCCCCATTGGCGCGCGCCTCGAGGGCGGTGAGCACGTTGGCCGAGGTTGCTGCGACATCAAGCGCTCGGCCTGGCGCGCTCGGAACGACGGTGATGTCGCCGCCACTGAAGCCGAACGTCGCGTTGGTCGCCGGGACATCGGTCGCCAGGGCATACGCCGAGAGGTACTGGATGATCGGGTCTGAAGCGATCGACAGCTGCCACTCGCCGAGCGCAACCTCGTTGAGGTACACCCAGCCACGCAGGATGTCGGGCTCGATCGATGTCGAGAGCTCGGCGCCAGAGAGTTGAACCTGTGTCGCGACGACCGTCTCCGCGCGATCAGCAGCAGCCTGCGCCTCCTCCGTGGTCACGGCCGGTGCGACCGGCGTGCCCTGGAT
>JBPCLD010000145.1:0-5780 GCA_051003655.1 Candidatus Limnocylindrales bacterium
GGCGCCCTTCGTTGATAGCATGACGGCCCGAAAAGGAGCGACGTGACCGAACCATTCAACGATCACCAGTGGCAGCGCCTCGTGGACGCGGGTCCGCAGATCGCGCTGGCCGTGGCCGCCTCGAGCGGCTCGCCCAAGCAGTCAGTCGAAGAGCTTGACGCCTTCCTGCGCATGGTCGACCAGGCGGCCGACGATTCGGATGGCGGCGGTGTCCTGGCGCGGCTGGCGCTGGACACGCGCTCAAAGCTCGCCGCCGGGATGCTCCGCGGCAACCAGGATGAAGCGATCCCCGATGGCATTCATGCCGCGCGCGAGGCGGGCGCCATCCTCGCCGTCCACGCCGACGAGCAGGAGGCGCGTGCGCTGCGACAGTGGCTGCTCAGCGTCGCCTACACCGTCGCCAGTGCGGCGCGTGACGGCGGTGTGCTCGGGATCGGCAGTCGGGAAGTCAGTGAGCTGGAGCAGGAAACAATGAACGCGATTACGGACGCACTCGGGGCGACGATGGACTCAGACGACGGGCCGGACAGTGCGGCGCCAACGGAGGCCGAAACCGACGCCGCCAACGAAGAATTGTCCGGGGCCTCGACCGGACCTGGCGTCGGCCCTGACGGACAGCCGATTGGGCCAGACAACATCCGCGAGGGCCGTGTCCGCGGATCCATGGGCGGACCCAATCAGACCCAGGGAGAAGGCCAGGGCGGCTGACTCGACACTCTCGCCGTGTGAACAAACTCATAAACGTAGTCAATCAAAGGAGTTCGCCATGCGACGCCCGTCGTTCTTGATCATTGCTGCCGCAACCCTTGTGCTGGCCTCGGCATGCAGCAGCGGGGCGCCGGCCACACTCGGGCCGGGTGCCACAGGCGCGCCCGGTGCGACCCAGCCGGCAGGCCCCGTCGGTAACTCATGCGCGGGCACGCCGACGATCAACCCCGCCGGCAGCCCACAGCCGGTGATTCCGGGCGACCCGGATCTCGAGGCGCTTTTCCCGACCGAGATCGCCGGTGAGCCGGTCGAGAACGTTGAGTCATTCAAGTGGTTGGCATATCTGTGCTTCTACGAGGGTCAATCGGCCGTCGATGACATCGTGGTCAACGTCCCAGGTGGCATCAATCCCAACCTTGCGTATGCCTCGGCGGACGCTACCGTGGATGGCGAGGTCGTGGACCTGACCGCGTTCCGTACACCGGGGCAGGACGCCGGCCAGATGGTGCAGAACTTCAGTCAGCTGATCCTCGTTCTCGGCGGAGATCTCGATGACAACCAGGGCACCATGGCGCCAGCGACGATCGGTGGAAAGAGTGCCTTCGTCTGGACTCAGGACGACGGCGAGTTGAGCTATCTGTACCCGCGCGGCGACGTTCTGTTCGGTTTCTTCGACGCGACGGAGTCACAGGCAGCGACAATCTTCGCCGCGCTGCCCTAGTCGGGAGCGGCGGCGGCGGCCCGGTCGGTTTTCGGGCCGCGCTCGTCAGCCTCTGTCCGCTCTGGGTCGCGGACGCCAGGCACGAACAGCAGCGCGCCCATCAGCACCGCGCCGATGAGCGATGCTCCGACCATAGTTTCGGCCGCCCCGAACGTCTCGGCTGCCGGACCCGTCAACGCGAATGAAACCGGGACCAGACCAGTCGAGACGAGCCAGTCCACGCTGGTGACTCGCCCGAGCAGCTTGCGCGGCACGAGCGTCTGAAGCATCGTCGTCCAGATCACTTGACCGAGCTGGAAGAGGGCGTGGGTGATGAAGCTGGCGATGAGGGCGTGCCATAGCTCGGTCATCAGGCCGTAGATCGCCATCAAGGCAACGCCGAACGACCACGAGGCGTACATGATCGTGACCCGTTTCCGGGGCAGGCCGAACTGGCCGATGGCTACGCCGGTGAGGATTGCGCCGACACCGCCCACGGCGAAGAGGAGACCCAGCGACTCAGGTCCGAGGTTGAGTCTGTTCTTGACCAGGAAAGGAACGAGCGTCTCGACCGGGCCGAAGAACGCCAGCAGACTTAGCATCGCCGACAAAAGCGTCGCCCACAGCCATGGGGTCCGGCGCACGAATCCGAGGCCTTCGCGCACTTGGCTGATGGTTTTTCGGACACCGTGCCCGCCCTCCTTGACGTGCATCGGGCGCGGCCGGATCGCGGCGACGGCCACAGCTGACACGAGGAAGCTCGCCCCGTCGATGACGAACGCAGTGCCCGAGCCGACGGCCGCAACAACAAACCCGGCAAGCGCCGGTCCGATCAGTCGGACCATCAACGGCCGCATCGTCCCGAGGAGCGCGTTGGCCTGGGGCAGGTCCTTGTCCGGGAGGAGGTCCGGGACGATTGCCGTTGACGCAGGATTGAAGAAGGCATCGCCAAGCCCGACGAAGGCAATCAGCACCGCGATGTGCCAGATCTCCAGCACGCCTGCGATTGAAAGGAAGCCGATTGCTCCGATCGCGAGAGCGCGGATGATGTCTGCCCCGATCATCAGCAGGCGGCGGTCGTAGCGGTCCGAGAAGGCGCCGCCGATCAGCAGGAATATGACCGAGGGGAGGGTCCAGGCGACCCACACGATCGACAGCGCGGTGGGGATATTGCTGATCTCGTAGACCTGCCAGGCGAGGGCGATGAAGAAGAATCCGTCGCCCAACAGCGAGATGGTGCTGCCGCCGGTGAGCAGGGCGAAGTCGCGGTTGCGCAGCGGGTAGAGGATCTTTGGGCCGGTCAGGCGCTCCCTGAAGGTCACGGCCCGAGGTTAGGGGACAGTCGGCTGCGGCGCCGTTTGCGCCAAATCCGCGGAATGCGCGGATTGTTCTCGGCCCGGACCCTCATTTGCCGCCAAATCCGCTTCTCACCGCGGAAATGGCGGGAGGTGGAGGTCGTCACCGGAAACGGTCCGCGCAATTCGCGGATTTGGTGGTAAGCGTGGCCGGAGGGCTCTCGAGGGGTGTCGATGTACTCTCGCGGCCATGGACGAAGGCGGACATCCCTGGGCGCTCTACGACCTGCGCATCTGGACCGAGCGGCTCGAGCTACGCCTGCCGACCGAGGTCGAGCTGGTCGAGCTGTTGCTCATCGCCGGCTCGGGCATCCACGATCCAAACGAGATGCCCTTTGGCTTCGCCTGGACCGACCAGCCCAGCCCGCTCTTCGAGCGCAGCTTTCTCCAGTACCACTGGAGCACGCGAGCCACCTGGTCGGCCGGCAAGTGGAGCCTTGATCTGGGCGTGTGGTTCGAAGGACAGCTGGTCGGCACCCAGGGCATCGACGCCAGCCAGTTCAACATCCTGCACACGGTGAGCACAGGATCGTGGCTCGGGCGGGAGTTCCAGGGCCGTGGGATCGGCAAGGAGATGCGCTCCGCCATCCTCGGCTTCGCCTTCGACCACCTGGGAGCGTGGTGGGCTACGAGCGGCGCGTTCGCGGACAACCCCGCGTCATCGGCCGTCTCGCGCTCGCTCGGCTACGAGGAAGATGGCATCGACGTGCTCGCCCCGCGCGGCGAGGCCCGTGAGCTGATCAGGTTCCGGATCAACGCAGACCAATGGCACGGGCGCGAGCGGCCTCGCGTCGATGTTGCGGGCATGGAGCGCTGCTACGACATGTTCGGCCTGGGGTAGGGGTGTGAAGGTCGCGCGCGCCCTTGTGATCGCCGTTCTCGTCTTGCTCATGGCGGTCACGCCACTCAGCGCCCTGATCGCGCCCGGCGAATACGACGTCCGCTTCGCCGGGCATGGGTCTTGGGACCCGGGCTTCATCGTTCACCTTTCGGACCGAACCGGACTGGTCAGGGCGTTGACCGTCGCACCGCGGCGACTTGGTGTGTTCGATCCGATTACGAACTACAGCAGCGACGGCAAGATCCTTATCGTCGAGTTGGAAGGCTCCTCGTGCGACTACCGCGCACATCTGACGTTAGACAAGGCGGGGACCGGGTTCCGTCTCCACACGACTACCCAGTCGTTCGGATGCGTCATCGGCTCGGGTCGCTACACCGACGTTGCGTTCCACCTGTGGACGCCGATTGACGCCTCGACGGTCGAATTCGCCGGCGACCAACGCCGTTGACCGCGACCGGGCGACCCTTCCCAGCTGAGTACGTTCGCGTGATCATGTCGAGCGCGTTGGAGCTTGTGACACGCTAGGTGGCACAAGGCTGCCTGAGCCTTCGCGCATGGAAGGCACGCAAGCGTCAATCGAGTTCACTCTTCGGTCGGAAGGTGGCCAAAAGGCCGTGAGCGTTCGGCTGCGCCGGCTTGCCCATGGCTGGGTGGCGGAGGTTGGTGGTGCGTTGTCCAACATCGGCGTCGGTGGGTCGGCTCGTCAGGCGTTGGCGGCCGGCCTGCAGCCGTTCGGCGACTCGGACATACGTGCCCTGCTGGCCGACCTGGGATTGCTCGAGCCGAGCGTGGCCGTCCTCGCGATCGAGGCTGAGTCGCGCCCGGCTTGAGTGGCCCACCGGGGTCATTGACGATTTCGGGCCGAATTCCGATAATATAGGTCGGGATTAAACCGCGCTCGCCGACGCCGGTCCCCGATCGGAGAACTGATGACCCTCACACAGCGGCAGCAGGTCGACAACGACCGCTCACGCTTCGACTTCAAGGACGAGATCGTCTACCTGACCGAGACCAAGCGCGGGCTGACCCGGGCGACCGTCGAGGAGATCAGCGCGCTCAAGGATGAGCCGGAGTGGATGCTCGAGTTCCGTCTGCGCGCATACGAGCATTTCCTCAAGCGGCCGATGCCGGTTTGGACAGATGGCCTTGATCGGATCGACTTCGACAAGATCATCTACTACCGCAAGCCGTCGGAACGCGAAGAGAAGTCGTGGGACGACGTCCCGGACCAGATCAAGGAAACGTTCGAGCGCCTCGGCATCCCCGAGGCTGAGCGCAAGTTCCTGTCGGGCGTGGGCGCCCAGTACGACTCTGAGGTCGTGTACCACTCGGTCAAGGAGGAGCTCTCCAAGATCGGCGTGGTATTCATGGGGACCGACCAGGCGCTCAAAGAATACCCAGAGATCTTCCGGAAGTACTTCGGCACCATAGTGCCGCCGGAGGACAACAAGTTCGCCGCGCTGAACAGCGCCGTGTGGTCGGGCGGATCGTTCGTCTACGTCCCGAAGGGTGTCGACGTGCCGCTGCCGCTACAGGCCTACTTCCGCATCAACGGCGAGAACACTGGTCAGTTCGAGAGGACCCTGATCGTGGTCGACGAGGGCGCCAGCGTGCACTACATCGAGGGTTGCACAGCCCCGATCTACGCGACCGACTCGCTCCACGCAGCGGTTGTCGAAGTCGTCGCGCTGCCGCGGTCGAAGGTCCGCTATACGACCATCCAGAATTGGTCGAATGACGTCTACAACCTCGTGACCAAGCGAGCGCACGCGTACGAGGACTCGACCGTCGAGTGGATCGACGCGAACACCGGTTCGCGCAAGACGGTCAAGTACCCGAGCATCTACCTGCGCGGCCGAGGCGCGAGCGCGGACATCATCAGCGTCGCGGTCGCCGGCAAGGGCCAGCATCAGGACACGGGCGCGAAGGCAATCCACCTCGCCCCGGACACCAAGAGCCGCATCGTTTCGAAGTCGGTGAGCAAGGACGGCGGCCGGGCGACCTACCGCGGGCAGCTCAAGGTCTCGCCCGGCGCGACAGGCGTGGTGGCCAGTGTTCGCTGCGATGCCCTGATGCTCGACGACGAGAGCCGCAGCGACACCTACCCGTACATCGACATCCAGGAAGACGACACGACCATGTCGCACGAGGCGACTGTGGGCAAGATCAGCCAGGA
>JBPCLD010000146.1:0-4890 GCA_051003655.1 Candidatus Limnocylindrales bacterium
TGCCCAGCAGGGACTCGCCGGCTAGCGACCGCCAAGCAGGCGGGCCACGGCTGGCCGACTCGCCAGACGAAGAAGTCGGCGGACCGATCCGGGCGGCATCCTCGACAGCGTCTGAACGACATCCACCAGGTCGTCCTCTGGGATATCGGCCAGCGTTGTCAGGAGCCGGTCGAGCGTCATCGCATCCTGCCGCGCCAGCACGATGAAGAGCTTGCGGAGTGCGTCCGTACGCGCTCGAACGACGGCCGAAAGCGCATGGTCGAACTGGCGGACGAACTCAAGTAGCGACTCCAGCCGATTGCGGAGATCCGTCGCGTCCTCACCCTCGGGCGCGCGCTGAGCTTCCACCAGGCATTGCTCGAGGATCGCGATCACCGGATCGCCCTCGCGCACCTTGCGCGCTTCGATGACGCGCCTGAACCACTCCCAGTGGTCCTCGAGAGCGAGCCACGCGCGACCGGCCGGGCCACGGCGACCGCTGCGCCTGGGTTCCGACGCGCGTCTGACGATGCCCCATTCCTCGCAGTCCTCGAGGGCCAAGCGAATCGCTCGATGGCTTAGACCGAGAGCGTCCTGCAGCTCCTTGTCCGTGACCGGTCCGCCGTGCACGAGCAGGTAACCCTGTACCGCGGCGGTCGATGGCGGCACACCCCACGCCGCGCCCATCTGGCCCCACGCCGCTGCGAACCGCTTGCGGATCGCCTCGGCGTCGCTGGCTTCTTCAGCGTTCATATTTGTTATCTGATGGTAGCGAGTATCGCGCTTTCTCTGGCGCTGGCGGTCACGCGGTCAAGTTCGCAGACCGGTAGGCAGCGGCGGGAGCTCCGAGTAGCGACGCGAGGGTCGAATGGGGCTCAAGCCCTCAATGGTGCCGGCTGCCGAGCGGAACACGGCCAGCACCCGGCCGCCGACGCGGGCCGCCGACGGCGCAAGGACAGCGCGCCGCCCCGCGCGCCAGTAAGCCTCGCCAATCTGCTGAGTTTCGGCCCACTGCCGACGACTTGGCAGAAGAGTGGCGATCCCGTGCCCTGCCAGCGTGTCGTCCCCGGTCAGGTCGGCGACGTCGGGGAGGTCGACCTCGAGCCGCCACAGCGCGCGGGGCATCCGAGTCTGCGGCGGAACGCCGAGCTCGGCCGAGTGTCGATACCACTCGGCCCAGCATGTCTCCTCGCTGTCCGCGAGGTACAGGGCTCGGACGACTTCACCGCGCTGCCATCGCCCCTCCGCCGGCTCCGGAGTCCAGGAGAGCGGGTCTGCGCGTGGGCGGCCCAGGCGCCACCACCCGCCCGTGACTCGGATCGTGGGCGCGACGGGCTCGATCAGGAGAAGGAGTCGTTCTCTAGCTCAGCCACCAGCCGGGAAACGTCCCGGTATCGGCCATCACCCAGAGCGTCGAACGGCCGATCGTCACCCAGGGCGGGTTGCGGTTTCTGGAGCCAGACCGCAACGTAGTCGGGATCCATTACCCGACTGAGCCGGTCGACCACGGCGACGAGCTCCAGCAGACGATCGCGATGAGCCGCGCCCGGCCGACGAGTTGCCCGGATCCACGAGCTGACGGTTGCACGCGCAGCGCCGGTGACGCGGGCTATATCTGCCGGCTCAACACCGAGCGATCGGACTCGCTTGATCTCGTTGGCGTAAGTGGCGATGGCGCTCATTTGTAGCCGAATTGTAGCAAGTCCCGCGAGCTCTACAAGGCGCCGCGCGAGGTAGGGTCGGTCGACGTCATTCGTTGCCAGATCCAGCGCTCGACCGAATTCGCCAGTGGCCGCGGCAGCACGGCCGAGGCGATGGAGTAGCTCTCCGCGCGTCGAGTGGAGGAGGTGGTAGCCGTCGAGCTCGCCGCGCTGGACGAGCGAGTCCACGATCGCCAGGCCCGCCGCCGGTCCGCTCGCCATGGAGACGGCGACGGCTCGATTGAGGGCCACGCCTGGGCTCGGCATGACTGCCAGCAGCAGGTCGTAAAAGCGAACGATCCGCGGCCAATCGGTCGCCTCGGCAGTGGCGGCGCGAGCGTGCTCTCCGGGTATCGCTGCCTGGAGCTGGTACGGCCCCGGTGGACCAAGGCGCGCCGCGCGCTCGAGCATGGCCAGGCCTTCGGTGATGCGGCCGGCGTCCCACCGGGATCGATCCTCGGATAGTCAACTGATGGTCCGGGAGGCGAGGTTCTCTGGCGCCTGCGCGACACCGTGGCGATCAGGTTCCGGCGAGGCGCGCGACGACTGGCGCGAGCACGTCCATGTGCACAGGCTTGATGGCAAGGTAATTGATCCCCCAACGCTCGCGGCGATCGATCAGCTGGTCGATCATCTCGTCAGTATCCCCGTGCAGGTAGTGCGGGCTGCCCGCCATCTCGGCTTCGGTAATGGGGTGACTGAGCGCCGGAGAAGGGCCATCCCGGCGGCCGTAGTCGGGGTCCACGCCGAACACGATGATGTTGATCTCGAGGTCAGCCCAACGATCGCCGGCCGCCTCGCGGATCCAGGTGATCTTCTCGTCGATCGCGGCCTCGGTGACGTCGGACTGGTCGTGACCGCCTTCGCGGAATGCCCGTGGATCGAGCCCGACGATCTCGGCTTCGCGCGCGGCGTACTTGAGCACGCGGGGGCCGCCGCCGCCGATCAGGAACGGCGGATGCGGCCGCTGGACGGATTGCGGCATGCCTTCGAGCAGCATCGTTGCGTAGGCGTTGTCGGCATCTCGTTGGATGCGGCCTTCGCTAAACGCCTGCTTGAGCATGGCGACCGTCGCCTGGAGACGAGTCACGCGTCTGCCCGGGGCGTCGAATGGCATGGCCGAGGCGTCGTATTCCACTCGCGCCCAACCAGCGCCCAAACCGATCTCGAGGCGCCCCTCGGTCAGCATGTCGAGCGTCGCCAGCTCCTGAGCCAGGATCACCGGGTTGCGGAAGTCGTTGTTGAGGACGAGGGTGCCGATCCGCAGGCTCGTCGCCTCAGCGGCCGCTTGAAGAAGCGGCGCACTCGCCAGGCGGCCGAGATGATCGGTGCCCAGGAGGATGTTGTAACCCTCAGCCTCCGCGCGTTTGACGAGATCAATCAACGACTGGCGCGTGAGATGGTCGCCTTCGACCAGCAGCCCGAACCGAAAGGGTTTGCTCATTTGGCCGATCGTCGCAGGGCGCAATCGAACCGGCAATCTGTCGTCGCCCTTTGCGTCTCCCAAGTACCCGGATTGACGTCCCTAACAATCGTTAGTTAGACTTACGATGGATGGTAGAAACACCTCGCCGACAGCAGATCGAGGACGCGGCGTCGGCGCTCTTCCGCGAGCGTGGTTACGCCGCCACGAGCGTGCGCGACATCGCGCAGTCGCTCAACCTCCAGGGCGGCAGCCTGTACGCCCACGTCGCCTCCAAGGAGGACGTGCTGTGGTCGATCGTCATTCGGGCGGCTGATCGGTTCCACAGGGAAGTCGCCCCGCTCGCGGCGAGCGGCGCCCCGGCAACGTCGCGGCTGCGGGACATGATCCGCGCCCACGTTTCTGTGGTGACCAGCGCGCAGAAGGACGCGGCCGTGTTCTTGGACGAATGGCGCTTCCTTTCGGCCGATCGGCGTGATCAGGTTGCGGCCCGCCGCGACGCGTATGAAGCACTGTTCCGACGAGCCATCGCGGACGGCGTCCAGGCTGGCGTTTTTGCCGCGGTCGATGTACGAATCACAGCGATCGCGATCCTGTCAGCGCTCAACGGCATCGCCGCTTGGTACCGAGCGGATGGCTCGCTCTCGGCCGACAAGATCGCCGACAGCTACGCCGACCTCTTCCTGAAAGCCCTCCACGAACCCCATTTCATGACGAGAACGATCACGTGACCTTGATCGACCGGGCCGTGGCCACCTCCACCAAGGCGGCCGAGAGCGATGTGAACGCGCTGATCGATGCCTTCAGCGAGGCCGTACATGCCCGCGACCTTGCTTCGTCACTGAGGCTGCTGGCTGAAGCCGACGACATCGCGGTCATCCCCAGCGAGGGCGTGGACATTCATCGTGGACCCGCGTCCGTGCGGGCGTTCTTCGAGCGGATTTACAACAGGCCGCAACGATACGGGTGGCGCTGGGACGATCGCTGGATATCGTTTGAAAGCGGCGTCGCGTCGTTTGTGCTCGTGGGGAGCGAGACGGTCGAGGAAGCCACTGACTCGCACATCGTCCCTTATTGCATGACTGGCGTTGCGGTGCTTACGTCGACCGGTTGGCGCCTGCGCCTATTGCACGGCTCCGAGGCGCAGCAAACGTGAACATCGTTATCGAGTGGAGGACCACCACATGACCGACCCGCTTTCCCTCGCTCCGGTCCTGTCGCCCGAGGAGCGCCCCACGCCGCTGTTCGCGGATCCCGACCTGACCCACGAGGAGCGCTACGACGCGTTCGTCGAACACGTTCAGGCCGGCCTGAAAGTCGAGGCCCGCGACTGGATGCCCGACGAATACCGCACCAGCGTGCTGCGCTTCGTCGAGATGCACGCCAATAGCGAGTTGATGGGCATCCTGCCTGAGCGCGAATGGATCATGCGCGCGCCGACTCTCAAGAGGAAGCTGGCTCTCACGGCCAAGGTGCAGGACGAGGCGGGTCACGCCCAGCTTTTGTATCGCGTCGCTGAAGACCTCGGCAAGCCGCGCGAGCAGATGTATCAGGACCTGCTCGACGGCAGAACGAAATTCCACAACGTTTTCCATTACCCGACGGTGTCGTGGGGCGACGTGGGGATCATCGCCTGGCTCGTCGACGCGGCCGCGATCGTCGCCCAGCAGGCGCTGCGCGAGTCGTCGTACGGCCCATATAGCCGGACGATGAAGAAGATCTGCTGGGAGGAGTCGGTCCACATCATGCACGGCCGCGACGTGGTCGTGACGATGATGAATGGCAGCC
>JBPCLD010000147.1:0-8891 GCA_051003655.1 Candidatus Limnocylindrales bacterium
GAGCCGCTCCCGAATGCGATGTTCGCCATCGAACTGGAGAACAAGCACCGCGTCCTGGCACACATCAGCGGCAAGCTTCGGATGAACTTCATCCGCATCCTGCCCGGGGACCGCGTTCGTGTTGAGCTGTCGCCTTACGACCTCTCGCGCGGTCGCATCACGTATCGACTCAAGTAACGAGAAGAGGGATCGGTGAAGGTCTCGGCATCCGTCAAGACACGCTGCGATAACTGCAAGATCATCCGCCGTCACGGCGTCGTGATGGTCATTTGCACCAACCCCAAGCACAAGCAGCGGCAGGGCTAGTCAGAAGATGGCACGTATTTCGGGCATCGACATCCCCCGCGAGAAGCGGGTCGAGATCTCCCTTACGTACATCTTCGGCATCGGCCTGCCCACCAGCCAGAAGATCCTCGCCCAGGCCAACGTCAACCCGGACACCCGCGTTCGCGATCTGACAGAGGACCAGGTCAACCGGCTGCGCGAGATCATCGATCGCCGGTACAAGGTCGAGGGCGACCTGCGCCGTGAGGTCGCGCTGAACATCAAGAGACTCCAGGAGATCGGTTCTTACCGCGGCCAGCGCCACCGTCGCAATCTGCCGGCGCGTGGTCAGCGGACCAAGACGAACGCACGACAGCGCCGTGGACCGAAGCGCACCGTCGGCGTCCGACGCAAGAAGTAGGGAGTAAGCGAAAGCCAGATGGCGGAAAAGAAGGGCGCTAAGAAGACGCGCCGGCGCGAGAAGAAGAACGTGCCGACCGGCCACGCCCACATCCAGGCCAGCTTCAACAACACGATCATCACGATCACCGACCTCGCGGGCGCGACGGTTGCGTGGGGCAGTGCCGGCACGGCCGGCTTCAAGGGCTCGCGCAAGAGCACGCCATATGCGGCCGCGCTCTCCGCTGACGGTGCCGCCAAGCGTGCGATGGAGCACGGCATGCGCCAGGTCGAAGTCTTCGTCAAGGGTCCCGGCGCGGGCCGTGAGCAGGCCATCCGCTCGCTCCAGGCCGCCGGGCTCGAGGTTTCCGCGATCACCGACGTGACGCCCATCCCGCACAACGGCAACCGCCCGCCCAAGCGGCGCCGGGTCTAGGGAGAGCAGAAGAGATGTCACGTTACCGCGGTCCCGTTTCGCGCCTCTGCCGGCGCGAGGGCATGAAGCTGTACCTGAAGGGCGCCAAGTGCTACACGAAGAAGTGCCCGTTCGAGCGCCGGCCTAACCCGCCCGGCCAGCACGGCGTGCGTCGACGCAAGATGTCGGAGTTCGGTGTCCAGCTGCGCGAGAAGCAGAAGATGCGGCGCATCTATTCGGTGCATGAGCGCCAGTTCAAGAACTACTTCGATGTCGCCGAGCATCGGCCCGGCGTAACCGGCGAGAACCTGCTGCGACTGCTCGAGACGCGTCTCGACAACGTCGTATTCCGGATGGGCTTCGCATCGAGCCGGGCTCAGGCGCGACAGCTCGTCGCCCACGGCCACTTCGCGGTCAACGGCCGAGGCACCACGATCCCCTCCATGCAGGTCAAGGAGGGCGACAAGGTCGAGGTGCGCGAGGGGAGCCGCAAGTCCGAATATTTCAAGACCGCCCGCGAGCAGATGAAGGGCGCACAGCGACCCGACTGGCTGAACGTGGACGCCGACAAGCTCAGCGGCGACGTCACCAACATGCCGCGTCGAGACCAGATGCCAGTTGAGCTCAACGAGCAGCTCGTGGTTGAGTTCTACTCGAGGTGACGCAAACGCCGGGCGGGCGCCTGCCGGCGGCAGGAAGCCGCCCGATGCGTGCGCAGCGGGCCGTGGGCCTGCGGAGGAAAGGAAACACATGATCGAACTTGAAAGCCCACAGATCGCGCCGGTACCGACGCCCGGCGAGCCAGAGGAGTCGTACGCCAAGTACGAGGCAAGCCCGCTTCCCGCTGGATACGGGGTCACCATCGGCAACGCGTTGCGACGCGTGCTGCTGTCCTCGCTCGAAGGCGCGGCGGTGACCTCGATCCAGATCCGCGACGTCTATCACGAGTTCAGCACGATCGCCGGCGTCAAGGAAGACGTCACCGCGATGGTGCTCAACGTCAAGAAGCTGCGCCTAAAGAGCTATGCGCCGCATCCGGTCCAGCTTCGACTTTTGAAGTCGGGCGCCGGCGCGGTCACAGCGCACGACATCGAGCAGAACCCAGACGTCGAGATCGTCAATCCCGACCAGCACCTGCTGACGCTCGACTCGGACGACGTGACGGTCGAGATCGACCTGACGGTCGAGCGCGGGGTCGGCTACCTCGCCGCGGAGCGGTCCGAGCAGCTGCCGATCGGCGTGATCCCGGTTGACGCGATCTTCTCGCCAGTGCGCAAGGTCAATTACCAGGTCGAGAACACGCGCGTCGGCCAGATGACCAACTTCGACAAGCTGACGATCGAGATCGAGACTGACGGCACGGTGACGCCTGAGGAGGCGCTCTCACGCGCGGCCGAGATCCTGGTTGGCCAGTTCAGCCTGTTCACGACTGCCGGCAAATCGCTCGTTGCGGGCGACCGCGGCGTCACCGGCGCGCCGTCGCTGCCGCCGAACATGCTCGACATGCCCATCGAGGAGCTCGACCTGCCGATGCGGGCGTATAACTCGCTCAAGCGCAACAACATCGTCAAGGTCGGCCAACTGCTCCAGCTGCAGGACGAAGACCTGCTGCGAATGCGCAACTTCGGCAAGAAGTCGCTCGACGAGATGAAGGAGCGCCTGCGAATGCGCGGGTTCCTGCCGCCGGATGATGGCTCAGAGACGACCGACTACGACGCCGAGGACGGCCTCGACTCGCTGACGATGGACGAGGACGAGTAACTGACGTGGCTCACCGCATCGACGGGCGCAAGCTCAGCCGCAAGACCGGCCCGCGCATGTCGCTGTACCGCAACCTGATCGTGTCCGTCCTGCGCTATGAGCAGATCAAGACGACCGAGGCACGCGCCAAGGAGGTCCGCGGGCAGGTAGAGAAGGTCATCACGCTGGCCAAGGACGGCTCGCTGGCCGCCCGTCGCCGCATCGTCGCCGAGCTGCCCGACGAGCCGCTCGTGATCGACAAGCTGCTCAACGAGATCGCCCCCAAATACGCAGACCGAAACTCGGGCTACACGCGCATCGTCAAGCTCGGCCCCAGGCCGGGCGACAACGCGCCGATGGTTCAGCTCGAGCTGGTCTGAAAGACAAGCTGACCCGAGAGGGCGGCATCGCAAAGATCGCCCGAGAGGGCGGCTCCGTTCGTTACAGCGCACGGGTCGAATACGACGGAACTGACTTTGCCGGCTTCCAGTCCCAGACCGGAGCCAGGACAGTGCAGGGAGAGCTGGAACGCGCGCTCACTCAACTCTCGGCCGATGGCCGGGTAAGGGTCGATGGCGCGGGAAGGACGGACGCTGGAGTCCATGCCCGCGGGCAGGTGATCGCATTCACCTACACCGGGCGACTCGGGCGCGACGAGCTCGGGAGGGCGCTCAACGCACTGGTACCGCCGGACATCGGCCTGGGGCCGTTACGCAAGGTAGATCGAGGCTTTCGCCCGCGGTACCGGGCCAAGTGGCGGGAGTACCGCTATTTCATCTGGAACGGGCCGCACAGCCCGTTACGGGAGCGAACAGCACTCGGCGTCCGTGAGACTCTCGATGTCGCGGCAATGGCCGCGGCCGCGGAGGCTCTGGTCGGGCGTCACGACTTCTCCGCTTTCGGTGGGAGGGATCGACAGCCGGTCCGAACCCTTCACCGGGTACGGGCAACCCGGCAGGGCAGGTCAGTGACCATCGAGGTGGTCGGGGACGCTTTCCTCCGCCAGATGGTCCGCCGAATAGTGGCCGCGCTCTTGCGCGTCGGTCACGGGACGGCAACCGCGGCCGACGTGGCCGCGGCTCTCGAGTCCAATCGACCGGCATTCGCAGGCGACACGGCTCCCGCACATGGACTGGTGCTCTGGCGAGTGCCAATGACCTATGAGGACAGACGAGAACGATGAACAGGACATACAGCCCGCGAGCGAGCGAGATCGAACGCAGCTGGTTCGTGGTCGATGCCGCGGGTCAGCGTCTCGGCACGCTCGCATCGCGCGTCGCGCTCGTGCTCGAGGGCAAGCACAAGCCCACATACGCCACGCACATCGACACCGGTGACCACGTGATCGTGCTCAACGCCGCGCGCATCGATGTCGGCCGCGGCAAGGCCGAGCAGAAGATCTACTCGCGTCACAGCGGCTATCCCGGCGGCCTGCGCCAGGAGACGCTCGGCGAGCTGCTGGCGCGCCGGCCCGAGGAAGTCATCCGCCGCGCCGTCAAGGGCATGCTGCCGCGTAACAAGCTCGGCGTGCAGCAGCTCCGCAAGTTGAAGATCTACGCGGGCAGTGAGCACCCGCACGAGGCGCAGATGCCCGAGCCACTGCCGGCCGGTCGCTCAAGCTCGACCGCGGCGAGCGTCGCGACCGCCACTGATGGAGGATCCAACAGCTGATGGCGAATACAGCCTTCTTCTACGGCACCGGCCGACGCAAGACGAGCATCGCCCGCGTACGTCTCCTGCCCAACGATCGCGGCGATGGCGAGATCGTGGTCAACGGCCGGACGCTCGAGGAGCATTTCGGTAACGCGGTCGACCTGACCGAGATCTCGATGCCCTTCCGGGTCACCAATACCGAGGGCCGCTACAGCGCGATGATCAAGGTCGAGGGTGGCGGTCACCACGGCCAGGCGGGGGCGATCCGTCACGGCATCGCCCGTGCGCTCCTTCAGTCGGATCCGGATGGCGCGCGTGTCCCGTTGCGCCAGGCTGGTCTGCTGTCGCGCGACCCGCGGATGAAGGAACGCAAGAAGTACGGGCTCAAGCGAGCGCGCAAGGCGCCGCAGTACACCAAGCGGTAAGTCGGTTGGGCGGCCGGCCGCTCCACGCAGTTGCACAGTTTGATGTCATGTCGACAGCTCAGGCCGATTCGGGTAGGCAGTCACCCCTGACGCTGTCCCGGTGCCCGTTGGGACGTCGATTTTCGACTTCAGACCCAAACTTGCGGCAATCAGGTGCACTGCGCGGCTCCGAAACTCCCTGGAGCGACCCTTGGTGCTGATGTCAAATCGAAACTCGGGTTCGACTCAGGGCTCGCCCCAGGTATAGCCTCCCATGGATGACATCTATGCGCGCTACCGCGAGGCACTGAGGCTGGGCCACCACGAGGCGGCCGAGGATCGCTTCGGCGAAGCACTGCGCCATTACCAGGCCGCGGCCGAGGTGGCCGGCGACCGCGCGCTCCCCCATGTCGGCGTGAGCGGCATGCTTCTGCGCCTCGGGCGCGCCAAGGAGGCACTGGCAGCATACGAACGCGCGCTCGTGGCCGAGCCCAACAATCTCGATGCGCTGACCGGCCGTGCCGCGACGTTGCTGGCCGCCGGCCGGCGCGACGAAGCCGCCCGTGTCCGGCGACAGATGACAGACCTGCGCCGGTCGGCCGAGTCGACGACCGCGCCGGCCGGCGACGGAACGCCGATGTCGAGAGCGGACACGCTGCATGCGGCAGGTGAAGAAGCGATGCGCGCTGGCACGAACGAGGCCGCGATCGACGCCTGGCTTGCCGAGAGCGCCGAGCATGCCACCGAGGGCCACCTGGATGCTGCCCTCGATGCGTCGCTGCGCGCGCTCGCGGTGGCCCCAGGCGCGCCGCGCATCCACCTCGAGCTCTGCCGGCTCTACTTCCGGCGTGGCTGGTCCGATCAGGGCGTAGAGCGCGCCCTTCTGCTGCAGCGCTTGTTGACGCTGGAGCCTGATCCAACAATCGAGGCCGAGCTCCGTCGGCTGGCGGCCGAGAATGTCTCCGCCGACGACCGCCTGGCTGCCTTGGCCAACGGGCCCGGCTGACGGACGTACAATCGGCCAAATGTTCGACCGGCTTCTCGAACTCGTCCGGGGCTTCGAGGTCCAGCCCGTCGCGATCCTCGACATTGCGATCACCGCGCTCCTGATCTATGGCCTACTGAGCCTGATCCGGGGGACGCGTGCAGTCCGCCTCGTGATCGGGGTGACCGTTTTGTACGCGATCTATATCGCCGCGCAGGTACTCGGCCTTACGCTTCTTCAACAGATCCTGCAGGCTGGCGCGGTCGTCGGCCTCCTCGCCCTGGTGGTCGTCTTCCAGCCTGAGATGCGCCGCGCGCTCGAGCGCATTGGCCGCGTCGGCTCGCTGGGCTGGCTGTTCGCGCCCAGCACGCGGCGCGAGTACGAGCGAGTGGCTCGCACCATCGCCCAAGCCGCGACCGGGCTTGCAGCGGAGAAGGTTGGTGCACTCATCGTCATCGAGCGCGACACCGGGCTCCAGGACATGGCAGAGACCGGCGTGCTGGTCGATGCGAAGCTGTCGGCCGAGCTCCTGGAGGCGATTTTCACACCCCGTTCGCCGGTTCACGACGGGGCCGTGATCGTGCACCACGACCGTATTGTCTCGTCAGCCGTCGTCCTGCCACTGTCTGAGACGTCCAGCTACCGCGAGCGCTTCGGGACCCGCCATAGGGCTGCCCTTGGCATCACTGAGCAAACAGACGCCGTAGCCATCGTGGTCAGCGAGGAAACCGGGACAGTCAGCCTCGTCGAGCGCGGCCGGATCGTGCGCGACCTGGATGAAGATCGGCTCCGCCGGGGCCTTATGGAGCTGCTGGAGCACAACACGTTGTCGGCGACGCGGATACCGGCACGAGCGAATGCGTTGCGACGCACGCTGCCGCCTCTGCGCAGGCCCACCGGACGACGCCGTCCGGGTGAGGCACCGCCCGCGAATGCGTCTGCGGGGACAGGCGGAGCATCCTCGCCTGGCTCTTCAAGCCCGTCGCCGCAGCAAGCGGCGAGTGCGGCGAGCACCACAGGCCGGGCCGAGTGAGGCGCGTAGCTGACTTCCTGATCCGCAACTGGCCGCTGAAGCTGGCGGCGATCGTGCTCGCGACGGTGCTCTACAGTGGCCTCGTCCTGGGTCAGAACGTGCGGACCTGGACAGGCACCCTTCGCGTTGAGGGGCTTCGCCCATCGACGACCGCGACTCTCATGTCAGACCTTGATCCGGTCACCCAGGTCCGCTACCGGGCGCCTCTCGACGTCGGCGTCGTCTCGCCCGATTCCTTCCGCGCGACAGTCGATCTCTCGCTGGTTGAGCCTGTGGCGGGCGGGCCGCCGGTGGAAGTGCCGGTGACCGTGGTTGCCGTCAACCCGCTCATCCAGATCGTCGACTTCCAACCACGTTCGGTCGGCGTGCGACTTGACCCTGTGGCGGCGCGGCAGGTCAACGTCGAGGTCAGTCTGGGCACCGTGCCCGATGGCCTTGCCCTGGGAAATGAGCAGATCGAGCCTTCGTCGGTGACCGTTCGCGGCGCCAGCTCCAGGGTGGCCTCGGTCACCGACGTCATCGCCCGCGTGGCGATCGATGCCAGCGCGCTCAATATCGACAGGGATTTCGATCTGATTGCTGTGGATGCGAACGGCAACCAGGTGCCCAACGTCCAACTTGAGCCACAGCGCGCACGTATCAGAATCTCGGTTGCCCGAGAGCTCGCCAATCGCTCATTGCCAGTCGTGCCTCAGATCACGGGCCAGCCCGCGCCGGGCTACCGCATCACGTCCGTGACTGTTGAACCGCTGGTGGTCACGGTCAGTGGGGAGGCGGCTGCGGTGACGCTGCTCGACAGCGCGCCGACCCAACCGATAGACATCAGCGGGCGAACACGTGATCTCGAGGCCATGGTCCAGTTCGCGCTGCCCGCCGGAGTCAGCGTGAGCGGCAGTGATACGGCGCAGGTGGTCGTGACAATTGCCGAGGAGACGGGCACGCGAACGTTCCAGGTGGGCATCGTTCTCGAGGGCCAGAACCCGGCGTATGCGTACACGCCAAGATCCGAGAGCGTGAGCGTGACCTTAGGCGGACCGATCGCTGCTCTGGATGCTGTCGACGCATCTCAGCTTGTCGCCGTCGCCGACATGTCTTCGTACACGACCGGCGGGGGCGAACCAGACGTGTCACTGACCTTCGAGCCTCCGACCGGCCTGGAAGTGGCGTCCGTCAGTCCGGGCAGCGTGGCGGTCGTCATCGCCGTCGTCCCGACGACTGCCCCACCGTCGTCGCCGTGACGCGGCTCTTCGGCACTGACGGCATCCGCGGCGTCGCCAACGTCGACCTGACCCCGCGCATCGCATACGAGCTCGGCCGGGCGACGGCCACCCGCCTGGCGAAAGGCGCAGGAGGTCACGTGCTCATCGGCCAGGACACGCGTCGATCGGGTGACATGTTCGTGGCGTCTGTCGCTGCGGGGGCGACGTCGATGGGCGCCGACGTACACCGGCTGGGCGTGTGTCCCACACCGGCCCTGTCGCATGTCACCGCGGCCGGTCACTTCGGCGCCGGTGTGATGGTCTCGGCGTCGCACAACCCGGCACGCGACAACGGCCTCAAGGTCTTCGACGGCGAGGGCCTGAAGCTCGACGATCCGCTCGAGGAAGAGCTGGAAGCGTTGATGCTTCGCGCGGATGAGCTCACCGGGCCCGAAAACGATGCGCTCGGCCGAGATTTCGACGCACGCGGCCGCCTGGGTGAGTACGTAAACCACAGGACCGCGCTGGCCCGACGGATACAGCTCGCGGCGAACGTGGTGCTCGACTGCGCCCACGGCTCGGCGGGAATCGTCGCGCCGGAGATCATCGCCAGCACCGGCGCGAGTGTCGACGTCAGGTTCAACCAGCCAGATGGGTCGAACATCAACCTCGATTGCGGCGCCACCGCACCCCAGTTCGCGGCTCAGGTCGTCAGCGACACCAACGCCGACATCGGCTTCGCGCTCGACGGCGACGCCGACCGCTGCGTCGCCATCGACGAGCGCGGCAACGTAGTCGA
>JBPCLD010000148.1:0-4638 GCA_051003655.1 Candidatus Limnocylindrales bacterium
CCGCCGTTCATGATGCAGCCGCTCTCGGCCACCAGCCGCGTGATGAAGATCGGCATGTCGTCGAAGGACGTGTCACTCATCGACCAGTCGAACATCGCCTACTGGACCATCCGCTCGCGGCTGCTCGGCGTGCGGGGCGTGGCCAACGTGGCCATCTGGGGCGAACGGTTGAAGCAGTACCAGGTGCAGGTGGAGCCGGCCAAGATGGCCGCGGCCGGCGTGACGATTGAGGCGGTCATGGAGGCGACCTCTCAGGCCCTCGATGAGGCCATCCTGCAGTTCTCGACGAGCGCGGCGATCGGCACCGGCGGCTTCATCGACATCGACACGCGGCGGCTCCAGATCGAGTTCGCGCCGGGTATCGTCACGCCAGAAGATCTTGCCTCCGTGGTGTTGGAAGGCACGGAGGGTCGAGTCGTGACCCTGGCCGAAGTGGCTGAGCTCAAGGTTGACCACCAGCCCCTGTTCGGTGATGCCGTCATCAACGACGGCGAGGGACTGTTGCTTATCGTTGAGAAATTCCCGTGGGCCAACACGCTCGAGCTGACGCGCGGCGTGGAGGCGGCCTTGGCCGAGCTGCAGCCGGGCCTGCCGGGCATCGAGATCGACACCACCATCTTCCGGCCGGCCACGTTCATCGAGGTGGCGCTCGGTAACCTGACGAATGCGCTGCTACTGGGCTCGATCTTCGTCTTCGTCGTGCTCGTCCTGTTCCTTTTCGACTGGCGGACCGCCCTCATAAGCCTGGTCGCGATCCCGCTCTCGCTGATGGCGGCCACTCTCGTTCTCCATCTTCGCGGCACGACCATCAATACGATGGTCCTGGCCGGGTTGGTGATCGCCGTCGGAGTGGTGGTCGATGACGCAATCATCGACATCGAGAACATCGTCCGGCGCCTGCGCCAGCATCGCCGCGAAGGCAGCACCCGATCGACTCCGTCGATCATCCTGGACGCCTCGCTCGAGGTCCGCGGCGCGGTGGTGTACGCCACGCTCATCGATGTCGTGGCCATCATCCCGGTCTTCTTCATCGCCGGCCTGTCCGGTGCATTCTTCCAGCCGCTGGCCACTTCCTATGCGCTCGCGGTCCTGGCCTCGCTGCTGGTGGCCCTAACTGTCACGCCGGCGATGGCGCTCATCCTGCTCCGGGGCACGCTCATCGAGCGCCGCGAGTCACCGGTCACCAGGCAGCTCCAACGGGCGTACGAATGGATCCTGACGCGCATCATGCGGACCACCCGGCCGGCCTTCGCCCTGGTCGTGGCGGTGAGCCTCGCTGGCCTCGTCGTCTGGCCGCAGATGGGTCAGTCGCTGCTCCCGGACTTCAAGGAACGGGACTTCCTGATGCACTGGGTGACCGCGCCCGGCACCTCGCATCCCGAAGAAACACGCATCACCTTGCAGGCCAGCAAGGAGCTGCGGGCGATCGCGGGCGTGCGCAACTTCGGCGCTCATATCTGCCAGTCCTTTCTGGCCGACGAGGTCGTCGGCATCGACTTCGGCGAGAACTGGATCAGCATCGATCCGGCAGTCGATTACGACACGACGCTGGCCGCCGTTCAAGAGGTCGTCGATGGCTACCCCGGCGTGCGGCGCGACGTACAGACGTACCTCAAGGAACGGATCCGAGAGGTCCTGACCGGCACCAGCCAGGCCATCGTGATCCGCATCTACGGGCCGGACCTGGACGTGCTTCACGACAAGGCCGTCGAAGTCGAGCGGGCCCTGGCGAACATCCCCGGCCTCATCGATCTGCAGACCGAGCTCCAGGTCAGCATCCCCCAGATCGAGGTCCAGGTGGATCTCGCCGTTGCCGAGCGCTATGGCGTCAAGCCGGGCGACGTCCGGCGACAGGCGTCGACCCTGGTCACCGGCGAGGAAGTCGGCGACATCTTCTTCGGTGGCAAGGCGTACGACGTCCAGGTCTGGAGCACTCCCACCACCAGGCGCAGCCTGAGCGACATCGCGGCGTTGCCGATCGACACGCCCAACGCGGGCCCGATTCCGCTCGGACAACTGGCTTCGGTCAAGGTCGCCCCGACCTCCAACAGCATCAGCCACGAGGGCCTCAACCGCCGCATCGACGTCGATGCCAACGTCGCGGGCCGAGACCTCGGCTCGGTGGTCGCGGACGTGGAGGCGGCCCTGGCGACAGTCGAATTTCCGCACGGTTACCATCCCGAGCTGCTGGGCGAGTACGCCGAGCGCCAGACCGCCCAGGACCGCCTGTTGCTCTTCGCCATCGTCGCGGTGCTCGGCATCTTCCTGTTGCTACAGGCTTCTTTCCGCAGCACGCGTCTGGCGCTGCTGTCTCTGTTCGTGTTGCCGTCGGCCCTTGTCGGCGGCATTCTGGCCGCGTTCGCGACGGGAGGCGTCATCTCGCTCGGTTCGCTGGTCGGCTTTTTCACTGTGTTGGGCATCGCCGCGCGTAACGGGATACTGCTGATCAGCCACTTCCAGCACCTCGAAAGCCACGAGGGTGAAACCTTCGGTCCCGCCCTGGTCATCCGTGGGGCGCGCGAGCGGCTGTCGCCCATCCTGATGACGGCCCTGGCGACCGGTCTCGCCCTCATCCCGTTGGCCATCGCCGGCGACCTGCCCGGGCATGAGATCGAGCACCCAATGGCCATCGTCATCCTGGGTGGCTTGATAACGTCCACACTCCTGAACCTCTTCATCATGCCGTTGCTCTACCTGCGCCTCGGCCAGCGTCGGAATCGCGCGTTCGAAGCGGACGCGAACGTCGCGCCGCGGCCGGCATGATCGGAGCGCCAGGTATGCGCCTCCAACGCCAACGCGGCTGGTCTGTTACCGCCCCAGCGCTGCTCGCCGCCTGCGCACTGCTCGCTGCCTCCGGCTGCACGAGCGCGCCGCAGCCGTCTCCAACGCCCGTGCCTATCACCGAGGCGCCTCTCACGGCCGTGCCCACCACGGCAACAGTCGTCCCGGCCACGGCCACTGCCACTGCCACTGCGACGGCCGCGCCCGTTTCGGCCACGTTCACGCTGGCGCCGACGACCGCGTCCATTCCGCCGACGCTCTCGCCGACGCCCTCGGTCAGCGAGACCTTTCCGCGCGACTCATTCGCCGCCCCGACCGCCATCGACAACGTCTACTTCCCGCTCGTGCCGGGCTCGCGGTTCAGCT
The DNA here is from genome assembly GCA_051003655.1 of Candidatus Limnocylindrales bacterium. Taxonomy (GTDB): domain Bacteria; phylum Chloroflexota; class Limnocylindria; order Limnocylindrales; family CSP1-4; genus JALYGJ01. The sequence continues at coordinate 3,148 of JBPCLD010000148.1, forward strand.
ACCGCGGGGCGGTCACGGTGGACGGTGAGCGACTGTCGCATCGCGTCGTCTTCACGGTCAGCGACCTGACCAAGGTCATCGACGGCGTCCGCACGGTCGTGGCGTACGACGTGGATTACACCCCCGCCGACCAGGTCGCCGAGGTCGAGCTGGCCTTCTTTGCGCAGGACGAGCGGGGGAATGTCTGGCTCATGGGCGAATACCCCGAGGAGTATGAGGACGGCACCCTGGTTGACGCCCCGACATGGATCTCGGGCATCGACGAAGCCAGGGCCGGGATCATCATGCAAGCCGAACCGAGCTTGGCCGGTCCCTCCTACTCGCAGGGGTGGGACCCGGCGGTCGAGTTCGCTGACCGAGCCCGAACGTTCGAGCTGGGCTCTGAGACGTGCGTGCCGGCCGGATGCTTCGAGGGCGTCTTGGTGACCGACGAGTTCAACGCCAGCGAGCCCGACGCGCACCAGCTCAAGTACTACGCCCCCGGTCTGGGCCCCGTTCGGGTCGGCTACGCCGGTGCTCTGGAAGATGCACAGGAGGTCCTCGAACTGACCGAGGTTGTTCAACTCGATGCCCGGGCGATGGCCGGCCTGCGCCAGACTTGCCTGCTCCTCGACGCGGCAGGCCGCGAGCTGAGCAAGGACGTCTACGCCCGGTCGGAGCCGCTCGAGGGTCCATAGACGGGCGGAAGCTCGAACCAGAAGTCGAGCCCGAAGCCTTGGGTCGTCGGACGGCGAGCGTCGATGCTTGCAGCCGAGCGGCGTCGACCTCGACCGCGGTGAAGGCCTGTGTCCGACCTCTGTGCCTAAGCTCGTCACGACCCGCCGCGCGCAGGTTGCGAGCCCACTCCGTGACCCCACCAAAGGCCATGAGATACAAGGTCCCGTCGAGCTTGACGGGGACAAGTGAGACTCGGCGTGTTGTGGCCAGTGCCTCCACTGCGGCGTGCAGCTCAGCGGCATCCGTTCCGAGGACCAGCTCCGGAGCGTGCTCGAGGGAGTTGATCTGGTGGTCGACGGTCGCCTCGTGCAACGCAGCGCCTGCCACGCGACACCGCGCACGATCCTGGCCATCGGACGGCGCTACGAATGGCTGCCCGGGCTGGGCAACTTCGCGTACAAGACGGGCGGTACCAGGATCGCCGATATCACCCAGGTCGAAACCGTGCTGGCCGAGCTGCGCGCCGGCGTCAACGTCGGGCTTTTGTGCGTCTGCCGCGACGCCAGAGACTGCCACCGTTCACTGATCGCCGCCCAGAGCGTGCGCCGCGAGCCGTCCATCACGAGCGTCGCCGACTAGCGGAAGGAAGCCGCCGAAATCGTCCAGATACCATCGCGACGATGACCGCCGAACGAGTTCGCCGCCAGATGGGCGGGTAGCAGGCGGCCCCTACGGGAGTAAATCCCCTGTGTCTATCCATTTCGCCCGCCGGCTGGCCACGCTGACCGCCGTGCTCGGTATCTCCGCCCTGACCGCCTCGCCCGTGCTTGCCGG
>JBPCLD010000149.1:0-6421 GCA_051003655.1 Candidatus Limnocylindrales bacterium
ACGGCCGGCCCATGCTCCAGCACGTCCTCGATCGGGCGGCCGCGGCCGAGCTCCGGCCGGTCATCGTGGTATCGGGCGACGACACAGATCAGATCGAGGCAGCCATCGTCTGGCGCGGCGAGACCCGGGTTCGCAATCCAGACCCGAGTCGCGGAATGTCCAGCTCCGTGGCCCTCGGCCTCGGCGAACTTGGCGACGATGTGGACTGCGCGTTGGTGCTCCTCGGGGACCAACCATTCCTAACTCTTGAGAACGTTCGCGCGATGACCGCGGCGCCGCGTGACCCGGCGAAGCCGATCGTGGTCCCCCGCCACGCCGGCCAGGCGGGCAACCCGGTTCTGCTGGAGCGAGCAGCCTGGCCGCTGGCGATTCGGCTCACCGGCGACCGTGGCATGTCCCAGCTCTTCACCAGGCATCCAGAACTGGTGCGCTATGTGGACGTGGACACGACCAGCCCCGACATCGACACGCCTGACGATCTCGTCCGAATCACGGCCGTCAGGCGCGGCGAAGAACCAGGCCGATCCGGCCGTACGGAGGCCGTGGGTCGGCATAGACCTTGACCCGCTCGTCCTGCTCGGAGGTCACGGACAGGTCCCACAGGCGGTTCTGAGCCTCGAACGAGACTTCGGCGAGCTGCGGCCATCGCGCCAGCATCGCGTGGCCGATCTCGTTGACCAGGTGCTGAATCGACAGGCTGACGAATCGGTGGAATACCGCTCCGCACAGGTCGGCCACCTGCTCGCCGTCGACGTAGTCTGCGTGGTCTGCGCCGGCAGCCGTTTCTGGTCGGGTGTACTTCCAGCCCACGTCCAGGTGGATGTAGAGCGGCCGGTCGCGGCGCTCGGGAAGGGTCGTGTATTCGTCCCGTGCGAAGTCGGCAAAGGCGGAGCCAGTCACCTTCATCAGTTGGAGCCCGCTGCGCCCACAGCCCAGGTCGGCCAGCCTGATGCTGTCGCCCGCGCGCTCGAGCTCTACCCATGCTGTTGAGCGGTCGTTGTGCTCCCTGGAAAAGAGGACCTCACTGGCCTCGAAGCCGTCACCTGCCAGGGACGGGGCGAGCGCCGGCTCGAACGGGATCGCGACCCCACTCACGCGCAGCCGCTCCATGTGCGGGTACGTCTCGAGGAAGCGCCGTCCTATGAACCACACCCACTCCTCAAGTGTCGCGCCGTCGAACGCGAGCGACTCGCGGTGGATGAAGTTCTTCATCGTGTCGGTTGCGACGACGAGGCGGTTGTCGCCCTCTGTGTAGGCGGCCATGAACGCGGTCCCGAGGACCTGCACCTCGATGCTCGCTGCCATGAGGATGTTCGATCGGCCCGTGAAGCTCGACTCCGGGATCTCGGTGATGCCCTCGAGCGGCGTGCCGTAGGTGCGGTAGGTCGCGACGTCAGCCTTGCCGTAGTGGATCTCTGCCCTCATCGAGCCTCCTCCAGCGGTTGGGTGAGCTTCCCCAGGCGGTTGCGGGCGATAGCGAAGACGTCCGACAGGCCGCGCTGCAACTCGTCCTCGCGCCCTGCCCCCAGCCGACTTTCCATGATGTCGGCCACCTGGTATCGCGGACGACCATCGACAAAGATGCAGAAGCGAAATCCGAAATGTCCCTCGTACTCGGCGTTGAGGTGATCGAGCCTGCGGGCCAGCCCCTCGTCGCCCTCGCTGGCAACCCGGTGGTAGCCCTGCTCTCGGTATGACTGCGTCGAAACCGACCACGGGTCCGCGCCGATGCGCGGGTGGCCATCGATAAGCTCGATCTGCTCGTCCTCTGGCAGCTCAGCTGCCAGCCGCTCGGCTCGATCGATCAGCTCGCCGTACGACGCGACGTCCTCGGCCAGCAATCGTTCAACGAAGCGGGGGGCGTTCTCGAATAGCCCCGTCAACACATCCGCCGAGGGACGCATCAGCTGCCGCGGTAGCTCGCCAGCGAGTACGGCGCGACGAGCATCGGCACGTGGTAGCTACGACTCACGTCGCTGACGACGAAGGTCAAGCTGGCCCGCCTGAAGAACGGGCCATCCAGCTCGAATGAGATCCGGTACGTGCCCGGCTGAAGCTCGCCGTCGAGCAGCCGGGCGATTCGACCGTCGTCGTCAGTCGTACCTTCGCCGACGCGCTCCTCGACCTCGCCGAGCAGCCGGTACAGGTCCACGACGACGCCTCTGGCTGGCTCGCCCAGCTGGGTGTCGAGGATGTGAGTCGAGATAGTTGGCGCCTCGCCCATCACCCTCCTCTTGCCCGTGAGTGCGCGTAACCTTGCCCCATGGGCGACCTGTCGATCCGTGTCGGCGATCTGAACTTTACCGCCCGCTGGGAGTCTGAAGCGCCCAAGACGCAAGAGGCGCTGTGCGGCCTGCTGCCGATTCGGAACAGCCTCATCCACTGCCGGTGGAGCGGCGAGGGCTGCTGGGTCCCGTTCGGCGACATGAAGGTCGGCGTGGGTTGGGAGAACCACACCAGCCATCCCGCGCCTGGCGAGATCATCATCTACACCGGCGATCTCTCCGAGTGCGAGATCCTCATCGCCTACGGCGCCGTTGACTTCTCCTCGAAGCTCGGCCAGCTGGCCGGCAACCACTTCGCCACCATCGTCGAGGGCCGCGACCAGCTCAAAGAGATGGGCCGACGTGTCCTGTGGCAGGGTGCGCAGGACATCGAGATCGAGGAGCGGACATAGGCGCCGCCGGGACCATCCGGGCGTTGACGCAAGCAGATCGCCCGGGACTCGCGGATTTCATGGCCAACCACTGGGGCACCACCCAGATGGCCGCCCACGGCCAGCTGGTCGCGGTACCTGACCTCCCCGGGTTCGTGGCAGAGCGCGACGCGGAGTGGCTCGGCCACGTGGCCTACATGGTCGAGGGACCGATGCTCGAGATCGTCTGGGTCGGCACCGCAGCCGAACGTGAAGGCACTGGGTCGGCGCTGATCGCCGAGTGTGTGAACGTGGCCCGCGAACGGAACCTGACGAGGGTGTGGCTGGTCACCACCAACGACAACCTCGATGCGCTGCGCTTCTACCAGCGCCGCGGCTTTAACCGGGTCGCGCTCCACCGAGCGGCAGTCAATGAGGCTCGTCGCGGGCTCAAGCCGGAGATTCCGCTTACTGGGTCATTCGGCATCCCGATGCGCGACGAACTGCAGCTCGAGCTGCCGTCGGCCGAGTGGGACGACATCATCTCCAACTACCGATGGCCGCCCGCCTGATCGTCCGGGGCGGTACCGTCGTGACGGCGTCCGGAAGCCGCCTCGCCGACGTGGCTATCGAAAACGGTCTCATCTCGGCGGTCGAGGATCGGCTGCCCGAATCTGCCGACGCCCACGAGGTCGATGCCAGCGGACTCCTCGTCCTGCCCGGCGTCGTCGATGTCCATACCCATACGAGGGTCGCGAGCGACGCCGAACCCGATCGGTTCTTCCGGGATTCGGTCGCTGCCGCCTTCGGTGGCACGACGACATTCCTGAGCTTTAACAACCCGGGGACTGGCGCGGAGGCTGCCGGGTCGCTGGCAGGCGACCTTCGTGAGTGGCGCTCGCGGACGGACGGCGATTCAGCGATTGATTACGGGCTCAGCCTGGTGGTGACCGCCGACCACAGCAACCCACAGGCAGATCTGCGAACCCTGATCGACGTGGGCGTGCCGACTTTCAAGGCGTTCATGGTCTATGACTTCGGTGTCTCGGACGAGGTCCTGCTGGACATGCTCGGCGCGGCGGCGCGCGGTGGCGGGATGCTCGAGGTCCACTGCGAAAACCGGATCATGCTCGAGTCGAATACCGCGCGGCTGCTCGCCGTGGGCCACGGCGCCCCCCGCTACCACGCGGAGTCGCGGCCTCCATCGGTCGAGGAAGCCGGCACGCGAACGGCGATCGAGCTGGCCCGTGCCGCCGACGCGCCGCTCTACATCGTCCACCTTTCGAGCGCGGCGGCTCTATCGGCAGTTCGTGAGGCTCGGGCCGACGGACTTACTGTTTTCGCCGAGACGTGCCCGCATTACCTGGCGCTCGAGGAGTCGCGCTACACCCTTCCGGACGAGGAAGCCGCCCGATACGTGATCTCGCCGCCGTTGCGCGCGCCATCCGATCGGGACGCGCTGTGGAGCGGCCTGGCTGACGCCTCGCTCTCATTGATTGCCACGGACCACGTGCCCGACCGAGTCGCGGTCGAGAAGCAGTCATGGCGCGAGTCGTTCGACAAGATCAGCAACGGCGGGCCGGGCATCGAGACGCTCCTCGCCGTCGTTTACAGCGAAGGCGTCGCCCGCGGGCGCGTCACCGTCGAGCGGCTGGTCGACCTGCTGTCGACCACGCCTGCGCGCCTCTTCGGCCTGAACTCCAAGGGCGCGATCGAACCGGGCCGGGACGCCGATATCGTGCTCTTCGATCCAACCGAGCGCCGGACGATCTTCGCCGCGCAGCTCCACCACACGAGCGACTACACGCCGTACGAGGGCATGGCGGCGGTCGGCTACGTGCGTTCTGTCCTGGTGCGTGGCGAGTTCGTGATCCGCGACGGGCATTTTGTCGGCCGTCGAGGATTTGGCCAATATCAAGAGCGCTTCCTGACCTGGCGCTGAGTTCCCCGATTGTGCTACGTTGTGCTACATGAGCGAGGGAGCACGTCGGCAAAGGGTTGGCATTCGGGAATTGCGTCAGAACCTGTCTATCTACGTGGATCGCGTCAAGGACGGCGAGACGCTTGAAGTCACCGAACACGGCAATCCGGTAGCCCACCTCGGGCCGATCGCGTCCCAGACCAGGAGCCAGTACGAGGAGATGGTGGCGGATGGGCGAATGGCGCCTCCGAAACGCGCCGTGGCCGATATTCCGCCGCCCATTCGGTTGCCCGCGGAAGCCGAACCACTGAGCGTCACCCTCCAGCGACTGCGCGACGAAGAAACCACCTAGGCCCGTGCTCGTCTATGCCGACGCCTCGGCGCTGGTCAAGCTCATCGTGGAGGAGACCGAGTCGGCGGCATTACGCCTGTATCTCGGTGCAGACGCGACGCTGACCAGCAGCCGCGTCTCCGTCGTCGAGTTGAGCCGCGCGATCCGCCGAAATAGGCTCGCGATGCTTGTCGATCCCGAACCGCTGCTGGCGTCGGTCGGTTTGATCGAGCTGGAAGCGACTGTCAGCCGGCGAGCTGGTGAGGCACCACCGGCGTCCTTGCGATCGCTGGATGCAATCCACCTCGCTTCCGCGCTCGCGCTCCACGCCCAGCTTGACGCTTTCGTGACCTATGACTTGCGCTTAGCTGAGGCAGCCCGGACTTGTCAGCTGCCCGTTGTATCTCCGGCCTAGGACGCCCCTCGCGCGACTTGACCGTGTCAGTCAAGGCGCTCGTAAGCGGGAATCGTCAGGAATTCGACGAACTCATCGCTGAGGGCGACCTGCTCGAACAGCTCGGCTGCCTCCGGGTGCTCGGCCCGCAGGCTGTCGATCTCCAGGCACACGCGGGACGCGTCGAATCGGCCGTCCTTGACCCATTCCCAGACCTGGGAACGGGAGATCTCCGCGGTTGCCGCGTCCTCCATCAGGTTGTCGATCGCGGCCGCGCCGGTGCCCGCCAGCCAAGCCGCGATGTAGCGAATGCCGACCGACACGTTGGCTGACAGCCCAGCCTCGGTCACCTGCCCACCGGGCACCTCGAAGTCGAGCAGCTCAGCGGCGCCGACGGAGACATCGTTGCGCTGGCGGTATTTCTGGTTGGGGTGATCCCCAAGTGCCTTGTCGAAGACGTCCTTCGCCACCGGCACCAGGTCGGGGTGGGCGACCCAGGTCCCATCGAAGCCGTTGGTCGCCTCGCGCTCCTTGTCCTCGGTCACCTTGGCCATCGCGTTGGCCGTCACGTCCGGCTCGCGCCGATTGGGGATGAAGGCCGACATGCCGCCCATCGCGTGCGCCCCGCGGCGATGGCAGGTCTTGACCAGCAGTTGGGTGTAAGCGCGCATGAACGGCACGGCCATCGTCACCTGCGCTCGATCCGGCAGCACCGGCGACGGCGAGGCAGCGAATGCCTTGATGATGCTGAAGATGTAGTCCCAGCGGCCGGCGTTCAGCCCGGCTGCGTGCTCGCGCAGCTCGTACAGGATCTCGTCCATCTCGAATGCCGCCCAGATCGTTTCGATCAGCACCGTCGCCCGGATAGACCCGCGCGGGACACCAACCACGTCCTGGGCCCAGATAAAGACGTCGTTCCACAGCCGCGCCTCGAGGTGGCTCTGCATCTTGGGTAGGTAGAAATACGGCCCGCTGCCACGCGCCAGTGCTTCGGCGCCGTTGTGCAGCAGGTACAGCCCAAAGTCGAAGAGCGAGCCGGACATCGGCGCGCCGTCGACCTCGAGGTGGCGCTCGACGAGGTGCCAGCCACGCGGTCGAACCACAAGCGTGGCCACAGAATCGCCCAGCCGGTACTCCTTG
>JBPCLD010000150.1:0-13018 GCA_051003655.1 Candidatus Limnocylindrales bacterium
CGACAGGTGGTTGGGATGGATCGGGCGCGGCCCAGGCGGCCATTCCCGTGGCCGGCACCATGTGGGTGGGCGCCCAAACGGGAGCGGCAGGAGCAGGAGGTGGTTCGGGCGGGGAGACAGCCGGTGCGACGGGTGCCACAGCCGGTGCGACGGGTGCCACAGCCGGTGCGGGCGCGGCGGTGGCACCGGGTGCGGCAGGCGCGACATACGGCATCGCCACAAGCTGAGGCACATCGGGCAACTCTTGGATCTGCGCTCGAATGCCGCGGATGCGGTCGCGCTGGGCGACGACGTTGGGGTCATCATCGCTTCCGGCGCGAGATCGAATCATGGCCAGGTTTATCTGCTCACGCTGAAGCTGCCCGTGCAGCTTGCCGGCCTGCGGTCCCTTCCGCGCGCCCATCGCACGCCGCGCTCGCCAGCGGCTGCGCAGACCGCCCAGCTCGGCCATCTCGGCCTGCGACAGCACATCCGTGCCCAGGTCGCGCGCCGTGAACGCACCGAACCAGCGCTGCTCGCGTCGCTGCGCGAGCAAGACCAACAGGACGAGAAAGATCAGGAACGGCAAACCCTTGACCAGGCCGAAAACGAATACGCCGCCGAAACCGGTGAGCAGCTCGGTAAGCCAGGGCGAGTTCCAGATGAAATGGGCGACGATCGCCAGGACGAACAGCCCGACCGCGTACAGGAGGCGCTTCTGTCGTCGCTGGTCGCGCTGCGTGACGTAATAGGCCAGGCCAAGTCCGCTGAGGCCCGTCCACAGGACGTGCATGTAGGCGCCGATGAGGATGGCCCGGAACGTGAACATCTGAAGAACCGGACCGATCTGGTCACCGGCCCCGGGACGGCCGATGGCCTGGATGAAGTACTGCACGTTCTCGGCCGCAGCAAAGCCGAGGCCGACGATGGCGCCGTACACGAAGCCGTCGAACAGGTCGTCTATCTCGGACCGCGCGATCAGGAAAATTGTCACCACTCCGAGGAATTTCAACGTCTCCTCGACGGGCGGCGCGATCAGGGCCACTCCCCACGTCTGGGCGAAGCTGGCTCCGAACAGCTTGGCCAGCACCTCCAGGAGGGACGTGTTGATGACCACTGCGAGGCCGATCGCGATCACCCCGCCCCACAGGAACGCGGCGATGATCAGGGAAAGTGGCTCGCGCTCGAACAGGTCCAGGACGTAGATCGCCAGCACTACCGGAACCACGTAGAGCGCGAGCAGGACGACGCTGATGATCCAGCCCTCTGGGAAATACTGGAGGTAGAGAACCTGCTCGCCAATGACCGTCAAGGTGGTCAGCACGAGCAGGATCACGAACAGCCAGAATGCGGGCTGGCGGCGCTGGAAGAAGCCGGTCTGCACTCCCCAGCGCGGGAGATATGGCTCGCCAGCCGCTACCTGTGGGCCTGATGCTGTCGCGAATGCCGGTGCCCCCACGGCCGCTGAGGCGGCGGGCGGCAGAGTGGCGGGACCCTGTGACTGCGGCTGTGGGCCGCTCATTCGGGCACCACCTGGATGTTGTCGATCATGCGCTGGGCTTCTGGCAACAGCGTGCGCAGCGTGCCACTGGTCGCGAATGCATCCCACACCCAGCCCGACGTGGCACTGGTCACGAACGCCGTCACCTCGCCCTCGATCTGGCTGCTTCCGAACACACCGGCGTAACTGCCCCGTGCCGCTGGCAAACCCGGCCCGATCTGGATGTTGCTCGGGGGAACGCTCGAGAATCCCGTGCCGTCGGCGGCGATCAACTGCATGTAGCCGCCATACACGTTGGCCGGAGTCGCGCTGCCGCCCTGAACGCTGAGTGTGACCAGGTCTATCGCGGCACTGCCCTTGACGAGCCTGACCACGATGCTCTCGCTCGGCCCGTTCTCAGCCTGCCAGCCTGACTCGAGCGGGATACGAAGTGGGCCAACATTCAGCACGGAGCCAGGCGGCAGCGGCTGGCCTGGGTCAGTGCCCGGGCCCGCGGTTGGCACTGCGATCGGCGGCAATGTCTGGCCCGGTTCGCCGGGTCCGCTGATCGGTCCCGTGCCGGGGCCTGTGCCGGGGCCAGTTCCGGGCCGCGGCGCGGGTATCGCGGCATTGAGGATCTGGGCGCCAAAGAACAGGGCGAGAATGATGCCGGCCACGATCGCCGTCGGCCGCAGGCCGGTCGGATCGAGCATCGAGAACGCCTGTCGAGCGCCGGCCATTGCATCGAAGGGCGGCGGCGGCGCGAGTACCGGCGCGGCAGATGGCGGAGGGGGTGCCATGGAGGGGGCGTACAGCGGAGGCCCAGCGGGTGGCGGAGCGCCAGCGGGTGGCGGCGGAGGCCCAGCGGGTGGCGGCGGAGGCCCAGCGGGTGGCGGAGTGTCGGCCGGCGGCGGCGTCTGGTCGCTGGTCACTGCGCGCGGAATGTACAGCATAGGCCGCGAGCGATGAAGGTCCGTGACCGCGAAACCAATCGATCAGTCCGGGTCCACGCGCGTGAGGTGTGACAATCCGCCCGTGGCCTACAACAGACGCCAGCAACGCCGCCAGGGGATCGTGTACGGACCCGCGCGCGAAAAGAGTCGCTACAGCGACAACGGCGTACTCATCGGGCGATTCCTCGGCCTCGGCATCCTGTTGCTGACTCTCGGCGTACTCGCGGCAGGCGCCGTGGCGTTCATGGGCGATAGAGGCGCAATTCCGTCGTCCAGTCCGGTCCGGAGCGCTCCCGCAGGCTTGGCCACTGCATCGGCAGCTACAAACCAGCCAACGACCAATCCGACGACATTGCCGACCATGACGCCTGTCGGCTCGATCGCACCCTCGGTCGGCCCAACGTCCGTGCCGCCCCTCGTGCAGATCGGTGAAGGCTTCGTGACCTTCGGAACGCGCAGCGATGACCAGCTCCACATCCTCGATCCACGATCAACTTTCGGAATCGACGAACGGATTGTTTGGAGCGCCTTCCTGACCGCCCGCGCGGATTCGGTCGACCTGTTGATCCGCATACTGAAGATGGACAACACGGCGATCGGCGGTGAGCGCCTGATATCGGAGGAGGCAGTGACTCCAGTAGTCGTAGGCGCGCAGATCTTCCAGGACAGGATTCGGCCGCAGGTCGCGCTTGATGGTTCGGGGATCTACGTCGTCCGTTATCTGCGGGGCGAGGTTGTCCTGTCTGAAGGTTTCGTGGAAATCACAAGCCAATGATGCCGCTCGCCCATCGCCGACCTCGGCTCGCGATGACGGGAGTGCTCGTCGTGCTGGCGGCGCTCGTGGCCGGGGCCTGCGACGCGCCCCGCTCGAGCGCACGCCCGAGCGCGTCACTTCTCGACGTTGAGTTCACGCCTCAGCCGACCCGGTCGAGCGGGTCCAGCGAGGGGCCGACCGACGAACCGAGCTTCGTAAGCATCCCGGTCGGGTGGGAGAACGCGTTCTGCTCGGTGTTCGCTGATGCGGTGGTCGCACAGGAGCTGGTCATCGATGTTGAGCGCGCACTGGACGAGGAGGATTTCCACGACGCCCGACTGCTCGCCCGTGACCTGCGCGACATCACCGCCGACGCCACGACATTGCTCGCCGAGCTGCCCGAGTGGGAATCGGCGACGCAAGTGTCCTCGGACATCGCGAGGCTGATCGACCTGGGTGCGCGCGCCGGGACCGAGTACGGCGCCTACTTCGCCGACGACGAGCGTGCGCTGCGGCGCGCCCGTACGCTGCGGCGCGAGATCCTGGATAGGACACCGGCAGCCAACGAGGCGCTCGCTGAGCTGGACACTCTTGGGATCATCTGCGAAGGACAGCCGCTCGTGCTCGAGCATCCATGATCGGGTACCACAAGCCACTCGCCGATGACGAGCGCTGACCCTCCCGTCGCACCGACTCCGGATGCCCGCCCGCAACCCACCGCGGGTACGTCGACGTTCCTCTTCACCGACATCGAAGGCTCCACCCGCCTGATCCAGGAGCAGGGCAATCGGTATCCGCAGTTGCTCGAGGATCATCGACGCCTGGTGAGCGAGGCCGTCGAGGCCCATGGCGGTCGCGTCTTTGGCTCAGAGGGCGACGCGCTCTTCTCCGCGTTCCCATCGGCCACTGCCGCCATCGAAGCCGCCGCCGCCGCCCAGCGAAGCCTCGCCCATTACGCCTGGCCGCCGGGAGCTGAGATACGCGTTCGAATGGGCCTCCATACCGGTGAGGCGGTGCTGATCGGCACGGATTACGTCGGACTGGCCCTGCACCAGGCGGCACGGATCACGGCGGCCGGACATGGCGGTCAGGTGCTCATCTCGGATCCGACGCGGCGGCTGGCAGCGCGCCTGCCCGAGGGTCTCGAGCTGCGCGACCTAGGCGAGCGGCGACTGAAGGATCTTGCCTCGCCCGAGCGGATCCACCAGCTCGTCGGGCAAGGTCTGGCCGACAAGTTCGCGCCACTGCGCACGCTCGACACCAAGGCCAACAACCTGCCTGTCCAGCTGACCAGCTTCGTCGGCCGCGATGAGCTCGCGGCGGCGCGGACCGCGCTCAACGGCACCCGATTGCTGACCTTGAGCGGGCCAGGGGGCACGGGCAAGACGCGCCTCGCACTCCAGCTGGCTGCCGAGGCGAGCGACGACTTTCCTGATGGAGTCTGGTTCGTGGCCCTCGATTCGGTCCGCGACGCCAGCCTTGTCGCATCGGTCATTGCATCGACGCTCGGCCCGGCGGTAGGCGGTTCCGTGTCTCCGCTCGACGCGCTCATCGATCACCTGAGCGAGAAGCGCGTACTGCTCGTGCTGGACAATTTCGAGCAGATCGTCGAGGCGGCCGGAAACGTGTCCCGTCTGCTGCGCGAAGCGCCGCACGTCAAGGTCATCGTGACCACGCGCATCGTCCTGCGAATCTCGGGCGAGCAGGAGTTCCCGGTGCCGCCGCTCGGGCTGCCGCCTGCGGGATCACCGCCATTGAACGCCGAGCAGGCGGCGCGTTTCGAAGCGGTCAGGCTGTTCACCGAGCGAGCGATGGCCGTTCAGCCGTCATTCGTCCTGACCGACGAGAGCGCGCCGCAGGTCGTCGAGATCGTCCAGCGGCTTGATGGTCTGCCGCTGGCCATCGAGCTTGCAGCAGCGCGAACGCGGGTGTTGGCCGTTTCCGCGATTCGCGCGCGACTCGGCCAGCACCTCACCCTGCTCACCGGTGGCGCACGCGACCTGCCTGAGCGCCAACAGACATTGCGTGGCGCGATCGACTGGAGCTACGAGCTGCTTGAAGGGGCAGACCGCAGGCTGTTCGAGCGTTTCTCGGTCCATCGCGGCGGCGCGTACCTGACCGAGGCGGACTCGGTCTGTGGTCCTCCGAGCGAGCTCGGCGAGGACGTCCTCGACGGCCTCTCTTCGCTCGCTGAGAAGAGCCTCGTCAAGGCCGGGCTCAATGGCTTCGAAGATCCACGTTTCTCGATGCTGGTCACGATCCGCGACTACGCGCACGAGCGACTGAGCGCGGGGCAGGAGTACGAAGAGCTCGCCCGACGGCATGCGCAGGCGTACCTGGCGTTGGTCGAGAGCCACTCATCGGAGCTGATCGGCCGGCGAGCCCGTGAGGTCGCCGACCGGCTGGAGACGGACCACGACAACCTTCGCGCTGCCCTCGACTGGGCGGTCGAGCACACGGAGGTCGAGTTCGCCCTTCGCTTCGTGGTGGCGGTCTGGCGTTTCTGGCAGACGCGCGGCCATCTCCTGGAAGCGCGCGAACGGGTTGACAGAATCCTGTCCCTGCCGGGCGTCGCAGACCAGCCGGACGAGCTGGTGTCGAATGCCTACGCCGCGGCGGGCGGCATCACCTACTGGCAGGGAGACACGAGAGCCACGCACGACTACTACGTCCATGCACTCGAAGCAGCGCGCAAGACCAGCGATCGGCGGCTGATCGCGGAGTCGCTTTACAACCTCGCCTTTGCGCCGCTCGACATGGAGCATCCATCGCAGGAAGGCTTCGCTGCGGGCCAGGCGCTCGTTGAGGAAAGCCTCGCCATCTATCGAGAGATAGGCGATACCAAGGGCGTGGCCGATGCCAACTGGGCGCTGTCGATCGGCACAGCGGCGGCAGGTGGGGACATGCGCGAAGCCATCCGTCACGGCGAGGAGGCGCTGGCGCTATACCGCCAGCTGGAGAACCCTTTCGGCACCGGTTGGGCCTCGTACATGATCGGCTCGCTACGCGTGCGAGACGATCCGCCCGAGCTGGTCGAGCCCTACTTCCGCGAGGCGCTGCGGATCTTTGCCCGGGCTGCCGATCAATCGGGCATCCTGCTTCTCCTGGGGGCCTACACGATCCTCGCCGACCGCGCCCGCCAGACGGAGCGCTTCCACACCCTCGGTGGCGCGGTGCAGCGTCTGCGCGACGAGAGCGGCGCCGGCCTTGCCGACGTGCCAGTCGATTTCATGGACTACGCTCTTCCGGAGAAACCAACCGACGATCAGGCAGCGCTGAAGCTGTGGGACCACGGCAGCCGCATGTCCACCGAGGAGGCGATCGCCTATGCCCTTGGTGATAACGACGCTGATGAGATCGCCAAGCCGGAGGACATTCCGGGATAACGCGCCGATGACCGGCCGATAAGCCGCGGTTCCCAATATGGCGGCATGAAGCCACGCCGCGCCAGGCCCGAACCAGAGCTGTCGGTCAGCTACGGCAACGGGATCGTTGGACCGTCGCGTGAGCAGGTGCGTTCAGCCGTGGACGCGCTGTCGCCCGATCTCACCTGGGACGAGCTGTCTGACGGCTTGCGGCCCGTCTTCATCAGGCGTCGACCGCTGCCGCCGGGAGTCGAGCGGCCGCTCACGTTGAGGCGACCGCCGGGCGTCGACGTCGCCCTGGGCGTAGATATCGGGCCGGCATTCATGTATGTCGGGCGCGGGATGGTCGAGTCGTGGTCCGTCAGCTTTGATGAGGCTTTCGACCGGGCGATGGACAACCTGCGCGCGTCAGTCGCAGCGGAGCGCTACGTCGAAATGGAGTACGAGACGCTCGATGGAGTGCCGTTCTGGTGGTACCAGTCGACTGGTGGCCTCGCCTCTGGTCTGTTGTTGCTCGAACATGAGCTTGGGACCCGGTATGGGCCGGAGCCGCGGCTACTGATCGCGCCGATGCGCAACCTGTTGCTCGCTGCGCCCTTCGACGCCGACCGGTCACTGGTCGGCTGGCTGCGCGACGAGATCTCGCAGGACGATCCGAACGGCCTCGACCTCCCTATCTTCGCGTTGATCGACGGACGGCTGTCCATCGATTCGCGCGGTCGGCGCAATGCCGAAATGGTTCACTGAGTGGTCGGCTGCCGACCCTTTCGTGCGTCCTCGCCAGGGATCCCTCGCGCTGCCAAAGCAGCCCCAAGGCCCTCCATGTCCTCAACCGTGACATAGAAGGTAGGCACCTTGAAGGGTCCCCAACGGACCTTGTCGCGGAAATCAAGCCTGACGCCGCCGTAATGATTGCCGCCAAACGTCAGGTCGCCGTTGGGAATGCCCATTCGGACGCCGATTGCCGTCAGCCACAGCCACGGCCCCTCGAGCCGCCAACGGACGATGTTCTCGACCGGCGTGTGCATCCGATAGAGGCCGAAATGTGCGTCGAGCTCCGTGCCAAGGTCAACGTAAGCATTGGTGGCGCGCACGCCGAACAGCAGCAGTAGCGGGCGAGACTTTGATCCGACCCGAATGGGAAAGCGCCTGGCCGCCACGGCGTCTGTGGTCACAGGTCGATGCTGGCGAGGATCGGTTGGGCCTCGGCCCACGTGGCCTCGAGCTCGGCCGGCGGTGCCAGCACGAGCACCAGTAGCAGGCCGGACGCGACGGGGACGATGCCGAGGCGAGCATCGAGGTTGGGTTCGAGACCGAAGTCCCCATCTGGGCCGCCGAAGATGTGCGTGTTCGGCCCGTGGGCGTGGAGGTCGAGTCGCACCCCGCTCAAGGCATCAATCTCGAATGGGCTGGTGGGCCCTGCGTCGACGCCCGTACCGCCCGCCATGAGCGAAGCCGCTTCATCGGGTGTCATGCCATCCGCCGCTCGGAGGTCGTGCCATGGATGGTCGCTGGATGAGCCCCACGCGATCCAACGCGATCGCGTCAATCCTCAATCCGAGCCTCCATCAATGTTCCGCGCCGCGTTCACAGTTCCGCCGCAATTCCTCATCAACCTGTTGAGTACAGGGTCCCAGACATTCGTCGGGACCGCAGATGAAAGAGGTGTCTTCGAGATGTTTCGAGTGTTGGGAGTCGTCCTCGCGATCGCGATCGCCGCCGGACTCGCGGCCGTGGCCTACAACGTGGGCGTGAACACGGGTTTCAACGTCGCAGTCCAGCAGGCCCTGCAGGCCGGCCAGGAAGTGCCCGTCGTGCCCTATGGGTATGGGCCCTACGGGCACGGCGGCGGCATCGGTTTCTTCGGGATCTTCTTCTGGATCATCGGCTTCTTCCTGCTCATCGGCCTGATCCGCGCAGTCTTCGGCGTCGGCCGTGGTGGTCGCGGAGGCTGGGGCAGGCCAGGCCATGGTCCGGGCAGTTACTCAGGCTGGGGCTACGGCGCCCGCGGCGAGGCAATCGCCGACATGCACCGTGAGCTGCATCGCCGGGAGGAGTCGGGCGAGACCGACAAGTCGACCGGGCCGCCCACTTCGGGCAGCTGAGCCGACACGCGCCGCCTACGATGCCAACGGAATGGCGCGAATCTTGATCGTCGACGACGAGCCGGAGATAGTACGGCTCGTCGTCGATTACCTATCAGCCGCGGGCTTCACTACCGACACCGCACGTACCGGCTCGGACGCCATCCAGCGCGCCCAGGCGGACCCGGTCGATCTCATCGTGCTGGACCTGGGACTGCCGGGCATTGACGGACTTGACGTCACGCGAACACTCCGGCGCGGGTCGGACGTGCCGATCATCATGCTCACCGCACGCGATGACGAAACCGACAAGCTGATCGGCCTGGAGCTCGGGGCAGACGACTACATCACCAAGCCATTCAGCCCGCGCGAGCTCGTGGCCCGCGTGCGGGCGGTGCTGCGTCGCCGGGCAGGGGCGGGGCAGTCGGACGTGATCAACGTCGGGGATCTCGCGCTGGACATCCCGCGCATGCGTGCAACACGCGATGGCCAACAGATCGATTTGACCGCGACCGAATTCGCGCTCCTCGAGACCCTCGCCCGCCAGCCCGGTCGCGTGTTCACTCGATCACAGCTGCTGGACGCCATCCACGGCGTAGCTTTCGAGTCTTACGAGCGGGCGATCGATGCCCACGTCAAGAACATCCGACGCAAGCTGGAGCCGGCGCCGCACTCACCGCGCTACGTGCTCACTGTCTACGGCGTCGGCTACCGATTGGCCGACTGAAAGGCCGGCATGCCACCGCCCTGGCGCCATTCCAACCGCGGCCACTGGGGAGACAGGCCCATGAGCCGGCCGCCATGGTGGCCGGAATCGGAGGCGTGGCCGCCCCAGGACGATGCCGGCTGGCGTGAGCTCCGCCGCGGGTTCATGCGTCGCGCGGGCTGCTTCGCATTCCTCGCGGTGCTGGTGCTGCTCGTGGCAGTCGGCGCGGTCGTCGGGCTGATCGCGAACGTCACCGGGTCCGGCCCGCCCGGCATCGTGGGCGTGATCGTCGGACTCATCGTCTTCATCGTGATCGTCCGCCTGATCTTCGGCATCGTCCGCTCAAGTGCCGCGCCGGTCGGTGAGCTGATAGAGGCATCCGGGCGCCTCGAAGCGGGCGAGCTCGATGTCCGCGTTCCAGAGCGGGGAATGCGCGAGGTCCGCGCCTTGACCAGGGCCTTCAATGCGATGAGTGCCCGACTCTCCGCCACGGAGCGCGAGCGACGGCGCTTGCTGGCGGAGGTCAGCCACGAGCTGCGCACGCCGCTGACTGTCATCCAGGGCAATATCGAAGCCATGATCGACGGGCTGTACCCGGCCGATCGCGAGCACCTCGAGCGCATCCAGGCCGAGACGCGCCAGCTGGAGCGGTTGATCGAGGATCTGCGGACTCTGTCACTGGCCGAGACCGGCCAGCTGCCGCTTCAACGTGAGCCGACCGATGTCGACGCCCTGGCCCGCGAGGTTAGCGCTGCCTTCGAGGCCGACGCGCTGACTGCGGGCGTGGAACTGGCGATCGAGGTGCCGACCGACCTGCCCGACCTCGAGGTCGATGGGCGTCGCCTGCGCCAGGTGATCTCCAACCTGGTGGCGAACGCGCTCCGCCACACGCCGCGTGGCGGAAAGGTGACGGTGTCGGCGACGTCCGCGGAGGGTGACATCCAGCTGGTCGTGGAGGACACCGGGGTCGGCATGTCACCCGAGGCGGTGGCGAATGCGTTCGAACGGTTCTGGCGGGAAGGTGAATCGGCGGGCGCCGGGCTCGGACTGGCGATAGTGCGAGACCTCGTCACAGCGCATGGCGGGACAGTCGAGATGAGCAGCACGTTGGGCAAGGGAACGAAGGTGATCGTCCACCTGCCGCGCTGACCCGTGAAACAATCCGCGCGTGGCGACGCACATCCATTTTCTCGGCGGCGCCGCCACCGTCACCGGTTCGCAGTACCTGCTGGAGACGGACCGGGCAAAGGTCGTCATTGACTGCGGCCTGTTCCAGGGACCACCCGACATAAGGGTGCGCAACCTCGTCCCGCTCGGGTACGACCCGGCAACCATCGACGCGATGCTGCTGACCCACGCGCACCTCGATCACTGCGGCCTCATTCCGTACGTCGTTAAGGCCGGCTACAGAGGGCCGATTTACGCCACCGCGGGCACGATCGAGCTCGCCACACTCGTCCTCCTCGACTCGGGTCGGTTGCAGGAGCAGTTCGCAAAACGCGAGATGCGCTGGGAGAAACGCCATCCAGACTTGGCGGTTGCCGACGACCGCGCCGAGCAGGAGGAGTACCTGGCGGCCGTGGATCTGGCGGCGGCTGGCGAAGCGCTGGTGGGCAGCCCTGCCCTCGCGTCACCGGGTGACATGCGCTCGGGCGAGCACATTCCGACCATAATCGAGCCCGAGCCGACCTGGGTTGCACCAACTCGCCCGGCCGGGCATACCCCACATGGCCTGGCGCACGATCCGGACCTGGACCCTGACGCAGTGATTTACACCGAGCGCGATGCGCGGGCGTCGCTAGCCAGCTTCCGGCCGGTGCGCTATACGGAGGAGACAGAGGTCGCACCGGGTGTCCACGCTCGATTCGTCGACGCCGGCCACATCCTCGGCTCCGCGATCATCGTCGTCCGCGTCGAGGGCGAGGACGCAGAGGCAGAGCGCACAATTGTTTTTTCGGGCGATCTCGGTCGACCCGGCGCGCCCATCCTGCGCGATTACACGACCGTGACCGAAGCGGACTACGTCCTTGTTGAGACCACGTACGGCGGACGCGAGCACGAGCCCAACTCGGAGGCGCTGGCAATCCTCGCCGAGGCCGTCCGATTGGTGGCCGAGAACGACGGCGTCCTGCTC
Source organism: Candidatus Limnocylindrales bacterium (assembly GCA_051003655.1). Lineage (GTDB taxonomy): Bacteria > Chloroflexota > Limnocylindria > Limnocylindrales > CSP1-4 > JALYGJ01. The sequence goes on from JBPCLD010000150.1 coordinate 11,456, forward strand.
GTGCCATCATTCGCAATCGGCCGAACCCAGGAGCTCATCTACGAGCTCGACCGCCTCATCGACCGCGGCGAGATCCCGCTGCTGCCCCTCTATCTCGATTCTCCGATGGGCTCAAAGGCGACCGAGGTTTACCGGCGCCACCCGGATTTCTACGACGAGGTCGCTGCGCAGCTGGTGCTCGCGCACGGCTCGCCGCTCGACTACCCAAACCAGATCGTGACCGACGACTTCAGGGATTCGCAGCAGATCGCCTTCGCGCCCCGCCCACACATGATCATTGCCTCGAACGGCATGCTGACCGGTGGTCGCGTGGTCGGGCATCTTCAGCGACTGATCGTGGACCCCAAGGCGACGCTCCTGTTCGTGGGCTACCAGGCCGAGGGAACGCTCGGAGCGAGCCTCCAGGCAGGCGCCAAAACTGCCAGGGTGAACGGCCAGATCGTGAACGTTCACTGCCGGGTGCGCTCCATCTCGGGCTTCTCAGCCCACGCCGATGAGCCGCAGCTCCTCGCGTGGCTCGCCAACTTCCGCGGTCGCTCTCCGAGGCGGGTGTTCCTGGTCCACGGCGAGCCCGAGGGGCAGGCCGCGATCGAACCCAAGATCCAGGCGCTCGGCCTCCCGACGGCCGTCCCACGCTGGCGCGAGCGGATCACGCTCGACTAGGCGTCCGCCTGGTCGACTACGATCGTCCGTCAACCCCAGGAGGACCGATGCAACAGCCTGTAGCTCGACTCTGGGCCGAACTTATGCGCGATGCGCCGCCGCTCGCACTGATGAGCGTGCTTGTCGCCGTCATCGCCGCAGTGGGCCTGTTGTTCTGGTTCCGGCCGGACGTGAAGGCGGCGTTCGGCCGCGCCTGAGGCGCGATCGCAACGGCGCAGATGATGGAGATTGGTCGGGGCGAGAGGATTTGAACCTCCGACCCCAGCGTCCCGAACGCTGTGCGCTACCTGGCTGCGCTACGCCCCGACCGAAGCCGCGTCACGACGTCGCGCGCGGCTGGAAAGTATAGACGAGGCCCTCCCTGGCGCCGGTTCAGTTGGGTGCACTGATCGCTAAGGGCAGGTTTCCGTGCCCTCGGCGCCACCAGTTGCCGATGCCGAACCGCCGTTTCCGAACGTGTTGCCGCTCACCGTCGTGTTCGTGATGGTCATCGAGCCATCGTTGACGATGGCACCGTTCCCCCCGAGCCACTGGCGCCAGCCGTGGCCGCGCCACCTGCTCCAGATGTGCCTTGACAGCCGGCGGCTCCGCCCTTTCCACCGGTGGCGAATGCGCTTCCGCTGTCACCACCTACGTTGTCGTGCACATTGCTGCCTTGATGGTGGCATCGCCGACGTTGTAGATCGCGCCGCCAGTCCCGCCGACACTGTCGAAGAGCGAGCTGGCATTGCCACCGGCACCGCCAGTGCCGAAGACGTCGCCGCCATTGCCGCCAACCCCGCCCTGGGCCGTGCCCTGGCTGCCGCCGTCCCCGGTCACGTTCTGGGCGACGGTGGTCCCACCCATAGGTCATCGTTCCACGTAGGTGCAGCCGATCCCCAGGTACAGGATCGTTCCGGT
>JBPCLD010000151.1:0-3714 GCA_051003655.1 Candidatus Limnocylindrales bacterium
GGTGGGATCCGACGCTGGCTCCTCGGCCGGGGCGTCGCTTGCCTTCGGGGCCTCGGTCGGCTCGACCTCGGTCACAGATGCCTGAGCCGCCAGCTCCGCGGCCGCTGCTTCTGTCTGTGATTCGGGCTCGGGCTCGGGCTCGGTCGCTGTCTCGGCGGCGGGCTCAGCCTCGGTCGCTGTCTCCGCGGCAGGCTCGGCCTTGCCTTTCGTGGCGCGACCCTTGCGCGCGGGCTTCGCGTCGCTTTCGTCGGCCTCAGCGCTTTCGGCGGTTGGCGCCGCGGTTGACTCGGCCATGCCTTCGGAGGTCGCAGTTGCCTCTGCGTCCGCTTCGGTCGCGGCCTCGACGTTGGCCTCGGTAGCGGTCGTCTCGGCGCTCGGCATCTCGACCATGGCATCCGCGGGCTGAGCGGCTGGCTCCGCGGCTGTTGCCACCGGCTCGTCGCCGGCCTCGTCGGACTCGGTGCCGCCACGGGCGGCGTCCGTCTCCTCGATCTGCTGGCGAACCTGGGCGAATGCCGCGGCGAGGGTGTTGTCGATGCCACCCTCCGGCTCCTGCACAGCCTGGCTCATGTCATAGCTGCGTTCCTGGCGCGGCCTGCGCTCACGTGGCGCACCACCGCCAGCGGCCGCCGCCGGCTCCGGACGCGCCGGCGCCTCCTCGGCCTGCTTGAGGCTGAGGCCAAGGCGATGACGCTCCTGGTCGAGCGAGATGATCTTCAGCTTCAGCGTCTGGCCCTCGTGGACGACGTCGCCCGGATGGTTGACGCGCTGATGCGACAGCTCACTGATGTGGATCAGGCCCTCGAGCCCGTCGCGCACGCGCACGAACGAGCCGAAGTTGACGATCTTGGTGACGGTGCCGTCGATCAGGTCGCCAACCTTGAGGTCCGCAACCGTGGAGTGCCACGGGTCGGGCTGAAGACGGCGTATGGACAGCGAGATCCGGCCACGCTCGTGGTTGATATCGATGACCTCGGCCTCAACCTCTTCGCCGACGCGATAGCCGGCCTCGGGGTTATTGACCTTGTTCCACGAAAGCTCGCTCTTGTGGACCAGGCCGTCGATCCCGCCCAGGTCGACGAACACGCCGAACGGCGCGATCGAACGAACAGTGCCGGTGACCTTCTGGCCGACCTGGAGGCTGCTGAAGAGCTCATCGCGCTTCTCCCGGCGCTCCTCGTACAGCGCGACCTTCTCGGACAGGATCAGGCGATTCGCCTTGCGGTTGACCTCGAGGATCTTCAGCCGCAGCTTCCGGCCGACATACGGCTGAAGCTTCTCGGCGATTTCCTGCGCAGCGTCACGGGGCTGCTCGTTCTGCGGACGCCGGGGGAAGTCGACGATCTGGCTGATCGGCACGAAGCCACGGATGCCGCAGTCGACGATGAGGCCGCCCTTGTTGTGGTCGATGACCGGCGCTTCGATGATCACGCCGGCGTCGAGCTGCTCCTGCATGGAGCGCCATTTGCGCTCCAGGCCGGCGCGACGAAGCGAGAGGACCGCGTGCCCCTCAGGCGATTCAGGCTGTAGTACGTAGACCAGGACGACGTCGCCTATGCTCAGCTGCGGCTGGCTCTCGGCGTTGCGGCCGTACAGCTCACGATTGCTGATGACACCTTCTGACTTGGCGCCAATGTCGACAAGGATCTCGTCCTTGTCGACCCGAACCACGCTGCCTTCGACCACGTCACCGTGCTTGAGGCTGCGGATCTCGGTCGACTGCTCAGCGAGCAGCTCCTCCATCGTCGTCGGCTCGGGGCCTTCGTAGACGCGCGGAGCGGGCGCCGCCGGCGGCGTTGCAGCTCCGGCGGGCGCTGTCGCAGTCTGTTCGACCGGCGCTGTGGTTTCGGCGGCGGGTTCAGTCGGCGCGGCACCATTGCCGTCAGTCGGCTGTGCGGTCATGTCGGCCGTGGTGTCCTCGTCGACCGCGGGCGGCGCGTCGATGGCCTCGTCCTCGGCGATGGTTTCATTCATCTGATCGACGGCCTGGTTGACCATGTCAGCCATCTCGTCGGCAGCACCAAGCGGTCGGCCATCCTCAGCCGCGTCCTGAGGGTTGGCGGACGCTGTCTCGGGCCCTTCGGTCGCCTCGGCGGGCGCCTCAGCGGTCTGCTCGGCAGGGCCTTCGGCGGAAGTCTCGGGCTGCGCTAAGGCAGCTGCCTCAGGCTGTGTTTCCGCGGACGCTTCGGCCGGCTCGGGCTGTGTCTCGGCAGCAGCCTCCTGCTGTGGTTCGTCTGCGATCTGGGCGTCTGTGGCCTTGCTCTCTGCATCCATGGTCGCGGGCTGTGCTTCAGCCGCCATGTCTGGCTCCGACGTTGCGGTCTCGGCTCCCGCCTCGGACATCGTGTCCTCGGTTGTAGGTGCCTCGGCATCCGCTTGCTCAGTCGCGTCCATGCGCTCTACGGTCAATCTTGTGGTGTCCTCCGATCGAAAGCTCCCAGGAAAACAACAAACCCGAGCTTCGCGCCCGGGCCTTTTCGTCTGGTCGGTCGTCGTCCGTGTCCTGGTGGGCTCTTCAGACTCCTTCCGTACGTCGGCACGCGCGCGCTCTTCTTGATGCTCCCCTTAGGGCCGGCGCATCTTACCACGCACCGTGAAGCGTCCCGCAAGCGCCACCTGAGGGTCCCGAGGCGCAAGTGAGGCGCACGTCTAGAATCGCGCGCCGTGCCCGAGCTTCCCGACCTCGAAATCCTGGCTGACGCTCTCGATGCCGGCCTCGCGGGCCGTCCGCTGATCAAGGCGACGACCCCGCAATCGCTCGTCCTGCGTGGCACGCCCGCGGAGCTCGCCGCGTACGAGGGCCAGGTCTTGCGCGAGGTATCGCGCCGGGGCAAGATCCTCGTCCTTCGCTTCGACCGAGACCAGATAGTCGTGAACGCGATGCTCACCGGCCGGCTGGGTTTCGCGATGCCCAAGAGCAAGGCGTGGCCGCAGACTGCGGCCGTCCTCACGTTTGGACCGGCCGTCGTCCACAAGGGCGCCATCTCAGAGGATGGCGATCGGGCTCGGCCGATTGCCACCTGGGTGGGCGACGCCGACTGGCTCCCCGCTCGCGATGCCGAGGTCGAACTGCGCTACAGAGACGCAACGCGGATGGGCAAGATCTACCTGCTTCCGGCTGGGATCACGCGGCCCGTCGCCGGCTGGGACGAGATGGGTCCAGACGCGGCCGATCCAGCCCTGGCGCTCGATGTCTGGCGCGCGCGCATTGCCAAGCACAACGGGGAGGTCAAGAACCTGCTGCGCAACCAGACGTTCGTGGCCGGTATCGGCAATGCCTACTCGGACGAGATCCTGTGGGAGGCTCGCCTGGCGCCGTTCCGCACTCGGGCGTCCTTAGCCCCGGCCGAGATCGACGCGCTGTACGACGCCACGCGCAAGGTGCTGCCCTGGGCGATCGACGAGCTGCGCCGCCTCGTCCCACCGCGCCTCGAGGTCGAGCAGCGCAAGTTTCTCAATGTTCATTGGAAAGGTGGCGAACCATGCCCGCGCTGCGGCACGAGGCTGACCGAGGTCAAGGCCGGCGGGTTCGTCACAACATGGTGCAGGGGCTGCCAGCGTTAAGCGGAGCCGGCGCGCCGCCGAGGCGAATCAAAAAGGATCCTGGCGACGACCTATTTTCCCGAGGAGCTGCCCCCTGAGTATCTTCGGCGCTGGAGAGCTTAACTTCCGTGTTCGGGATGGGAACGGGTGTGGCCTCTCCGCTGGAGTCAC
>JBPCLD010000152.1:0-9101 GCA_051003655.1 Candidatus Limnocylindrales bacterium
GGCGAGTAGAGCGGTCGCACCTTTGACCACCCATCCGTCGTCGACGAGGTAGAGGCGCTCGAGGAGGCGGTCGTACGCCATCTGACGCTGGAGTTGCGACAGCGTCCAGATGCTGTTCTTGGAGGCTTCTCGGAGCTTGTCCGTCAGCGCCTGGCGAAATGCCTGCGGGCTCGGATAGGCGCGACCCTCGTTCATCGATGACTCGTGGTGACAGGTTCTGGCGTTGGCTGTTCGCGCTCGATCCGGTGGATGGTGTCGCGGGCTTCGGTCATCCACCGGGATGTGTCGGAATCGCCGACGAGATCGAGCAGCCAGCGCAGGAGGGCCAGACCGTCGCCGCGCCGGAGGCCGAACCTGGCAGCGTGCGGCGCGAGCGCCTGCGCAATGGTCGCGGGAGGGTCGTAGACGGCGCGGATCGCATCCGCCGTCATCTGGGCAACCGCCTCTGGGTCCTCGTTGTCGAGCAGGAGATCGCTGGCAATGCGCGCTGGTCTCGTAACAGGCAGACCGCGAAGCCAGATCCACTCGCCGGCATCCAGCTGCCGCTGATGAATGCGGACGTCGGCACGCCGCGACTGCTTCCTCGTCGGGAGGGTGAAGTCGTGACGATCGGCCGGCAGCTCGCCGATTCCGTATAGGGCGGCTGCTGACCGATGGGACACCACACCCTGATGGGGCGTCCGCTCCCAGGCGGGCACGGCGAGTGCAAGCTGCAGCCAGGCCGCGCGGAGGGCGACGTGGTCTGGAGACGGTGCCAGGGTCAGGAGGTAGACGCCGTGGGCGACCCGCTCCATGAGGCCCTCGTCGCTGGTCAGGCGGTCGAAGGTCGCCCGCGGAACGCCCGCACCTTCAGCTTGGCGGCGCGTCACCAGGCCCCATTGATCCGCAGCGGTGGCGCTGAGCCGGCTGAGGGTGGAAGGTCGAACCACTGCTGCAATCTACCTCGTAAATGAGGGTCATTGCAGTATATCAGGACAATTGCTGCATGACCGTTTTGCAGTCCTTACTCGGAATCCCGCGGAACGTGCTGAGCGCCGACGATGCCCAAAGCTGCTATCCCCGCGCCGGCGACGTCGAGCGCTCGTCGGGCGTAATCGCGCGTTAGCAATGGTTCGCTCAGTACCCAGTCGTATTTGGCGCTCCGCTTGTTGAGGACGGCGGCGGCAAGGCTCTCGGCCGTTCCGAGCTGTCCGGTCGCGAGCGCCTCGAGTGCATCGAGAACGGCGTCGCCGTCCTCGTCCTCAATCACGATGGCAAGGCCTTCCGCTGAGGCTTCGAGATCCGCAGAACGGAGAGCGATAGTGAGCGTGTGCATGATCCGATCGCCAGCCCACGGAAACAGGACAACGTCGGGTCCGACCTCAAGAAGTTGCGTTGTCGCCAGGCCGAGGTCATTGAATGCGTCACGACCTTCTTGAAGGAGCTCAGCTGCGCCGGTGTCCAGGTAGCTCGGAACGTCCGACGAGAGGTACCGGGCAAGCATCGCTTTGCGAATGCCGTCATGCACGGTTGGGCCAGCGCCGCCAAAGAGCGGTGGCCGTCCTCCCGTCGCTGACTCGACATCGATCACCTTTCGGGCGGAATCAACATTGCGCACCCGCCAGCGCCGACCTGCAAACACCAGGAGGCTCCCCTCCCCGACCGGGTTTTCGATCGGCAACGTACCTAACGGGCGCCCTGCGCTGACAAGCCGATACTCTTCAGGCACGACTAAGGCCGCGTAGAACTCGAAGTGATTCACGATCCGCTCGCCGACGACATCGAGCAGGAGCGAGCCGTCAGTTGACTGCGTGATCAGCTCCGCCTCCGCTAGGCACCGCAGGAACTCGCCGTAGAGTTCGGGCTCGACCGTGCGAAACGGACCGACTGAGCACAGGGCATGCCACGCCGCGCGCGGGACAATGCCACCGCGTTCGGCGATGAGCGATAGGGTCTGCTGGACCAGCGTCGACAGGTGGAGACTCTCGGAAGCGGGCGGTTCATACCACTGGATGAGCAGCAAATCGATTGCGGCGACACTCTGGACGAGCTGATCGCGGAGCGTGCCGTGGAGCGGCGTGTCGGCCGTGATGTCGGGTTCCGAGACATAGGCCCGCAACACCGCGGGCCCACCGCGTCGCCCAGAGCGGCCGAGTCGCTGCCGCAGGGCTGCCACTGAAGCCGGAGCACCAACCTGCGCGATGCTCTCGACGGCCCCAATGTCAATGCCGAGCTCGAGCGTGACCGTGCAGACCGCGTTAGCCGGAGCGCTCGAATCTTTGAGCTTCGCTTCGACGTCTTCCCGCAGCTCCTTGGCGAGGCTGCCGTGATGGGGCCAGAAGCTGTTGGGGGTACGGGCACCGTCGGCCTTGGCTCGCAGCAGGTCGGCCAGCAGCTCAACTCGGCCGCGGCTGTTGGCGAAGATGAGGTTGTGGCCCGCACGCAGGTTGCGGAACAGGTGGTCCGCGATGGGCTCGAGCGGATCCGGCGGGGCGCCAGGACCCGAGTCAGGCGCCCTCCCGCCCTGCGTCGTCGGCACTCGATAGCCCCGCACTTGGAGCTCAAGCTCCTGCCCGCCGCGGCTGCCGCGAATGATCTTCGTGGCCTCGCCTTCGCCGGGGCGCAGGTAGTCCGCAGCTAGGCTCATGTCGCCGAGTGTGGCCGACAACCCGATCCGTCGAATGCGATCGCCCTTCACAACCTCGATCCGGCTCAGGAGTGATTGGAGCTGGCGGCCACGCTCTGCGCCAATGAAGGCATGGAGCTCGTCGACCACGACCGCCTCAAGGTTGCCGAACAGCTGCTCCAACGCGCCGGCGCGGCGCACGAATAGCGCTTCGAGGGACTCGGGGGTGATGATCAGGATCCGAGGAGCCTCTCGCAGGACGTCGCGCTTCTTGCTCGCGGCCACGTCGCCATGCCAGCGCGCGATCGTTAGCCCGAGTTCGTCGCAATAGAGCTCGAGCCGGCCGAATTGGTCATTGATCAGAGCTCGGAGCGGGCTGACCATCAGCACGCCGAGCCCCGATCCTCCGGCAAGGAGCCGCGAAGCGAGCGGCAAGAGGGCGGCTTCCGTCTTGCCCGAGGCCGTGGCGGCCCCAATGACCAGATCTGCGTAACCCTCTAGAACGAGCGGGATAGCCTCGCGCTGGATGTCGCGGAGTTCCGTCCAGTTCTGGTGCCAGATCCAGCGCTGGACGCGTTCGTCGAGGAGCGCCAGGGCCGCAGCATCCTCAGATTCGGAAACTGGCCAGCTCCTCTCCAGAATCGTCGGCTTCGGGCTCTGCGAGATCTGGGTTTCCCTCAGGCTCGATCTCGACGCCGCCCACAAGAGCTTCCCAGTCGAGGCCCGGGTTTTGCTCTAGCACCGACAGGAAGTTCACGAACGAGGTGATGGTGCTACGCGGCGTTCGGAAATAAGCGTCGCCGATGCGCTCCGAGCAGTGCGCCATGAAGGCCGTCAGCGCTCGATCGGGGACGAGGTAATGATCGACGACGCCCGAGGCAAAGACATGGCGCAACTTGCCGAGGAGGACATAGAAGTCCTCGGGCGTGAGATTGGCGAGGCGCAGCACCGGACCGCTGAAATCGACACGTCCATCGACGGCGAACGCGTTCTCCGCGAGTCGCGACTGGAGGGCCTGATAGCTATACAGGCCGCGACGAGTATCGAGGAGGAACTCGGGGGTGCCACCAAATAGAAACCCGACAAACTGCGCGCTGCCTTGGAGCGTGTCATTGAGGACCCGCAGGATCTGCTCGAAATTGGCGTTGCGAGCCTGCGTGTGCGCCAACTTGTAGAGGTTCACCAGTTCGTCGAAGCAAACCAGCAGGCCCTCATATCCGGCAAGCCGCACGAACAATGCCAGGAGCTTGAGCTGGTCGTAGACATTCGCGTCATCGATGATTGTCCGTACCCCGAGAGCCGCCCGGGCATCGGTCCGGGTTGCGAACTCTCCCCGCAGCCAGCGGATCGCGTCAGTCGAGAGCGCCTCATTCCCGGTGTCGTATCCGCGCCAGTAGGCGGCCACGACCTCCGCGAAGTCATAGCCTCCGACAAGCTCGGAGATCTGCGCCAGCCGGTCGTGGATGACCGAATTCGGCGAGACGCCGCGCTCGCGCGCGTCCGTCTGCGCCGAGCTCACGAACCGTTCAACAACGCTGGGCAGGGCGCCTCCCTCTGGTCGCGCGCGGGTCGCGAGATTTCCGGCGAGCTCCGCGTACAGGGCGCGCGCTTGGCCGCCAGTCGAGTGCAGGCGACGATCAGGCGTCAGATCAGCGTGCATGGTCACCAGCCGCTTCTCCAATGCGATCGAGCGGACGAGGTTCAGGAAGAACGTCTTGCCGGAGCCGTAATCACCGATCACGAAGCGAATGGCCGACCCACCATCGGCGATCCGTTCGATATCGCGGAGAACGGACGCAACCTCGTCGGCGCGACCGACCTGGATGTGGTGCTGACCGGCCCTCGGGACAACACCCGCACGCAAGGAGGCGATGATCGCGTCACGATCACGCGACCGGATCGGCGGTGCGTCGGTCACGCCAGCATCTCCTCTAGGGCTTCGGTGTCGATGAGGATCGGGTCGTCCGCTTCCACAATCGGATGACCTACCGAATCGAAGGCGGCGTCGTTAATCGTGTCGATAGCGCCATCCGGAAGCAGTCGGTATAGGCGCACCAGGGCCTCGAGTTCGGCGCGCGCGAGATGGTCGCGACCACGCAGCGCCCGGAGCAACCCGCTGTGCTGGCTGTCGAGGCCCGCCACCGTCGCCTCAGGTGGTAGTTCCTGGTTCGCTGGCTGCGGCTCAGCTTCGTCGACGAAGACGCCCCCCAGAAGCAGGGACACCGCCTGCGTCTCGCGCAGCTTGGCTTCGACCCGCTCCATGTCGAGGACGATCGGGCCACCGGCACCGGATCGGAGGGTCGCCTCGCTTCGAGGCTCGCCGCCGGCCCCCGTCGAGAACGCATGGACGCGCGCGAAGACGAGATTCGCATCGAACCCCAGGAGCGCGAACATCTTCTCGAGCGAGGCCACCTCCGTGGGCCCGATTCGCCCATCTGCGGCCGCAACGGCTACGAGGAACTCCCCGAGGTCGTCTCGCTGGCCACTAGTCAGGCTGGCGATGCGCTTCCTCATCCCCGAGAGCGGAGGGGCGGCAGCCTGCAACCAGCGCGTGTGCGCCACGAGCCTCGTTCGCTCGTGGGGCGCGAGCGTCAAGGCTACGGACATATGTTCGTCGAGGCGAGCCAGTTCGTCTTGACTGACCGTCCCATCGGCGGCGGCGACCGCCATCCCCAGGTGGGCGACAAGCGTCGCCAACGCGTACTCGGGTGTCGCTACTGCCGCCGTCTCACCTGCCGCGAGACGGTATAAGACGACCGCAGACGACGGGCTGATGACAGGTCCTTCGAAGCGCACGTCTGGCTCGATCGCGAATCCGAGCTTGCCCAGGAGCTGTGCGAGTGAAACGCTCTCGGCACGGGTCGGCTGCCAGCCCGAGGCCGTCGGCCAATGCCGCAGCAGATCAGCGGCTGGTACTCCAATCGTCGCGTGGCCATCGAGGTGGCCCTCGAGCCATGACCGTAGATCGGCCAGGGCGGCGCCTTGCTGATCGCCGACGAGTTCGACCGGCAGGAGGGCCGTGGCGCCGAGCGACTGCGCGCCGTCCGGATTGCGGCCGATCCAGCGGCTGTAGGCATCAAGGTCGGTCGTGCAGGCATCGGCAAGCTGCCGCAGGAGATTCATCGGTGCCGATAGTCCGGTCACGTCAGGCAGGTCGCCAATCTGCAATTCGACGGGTCCGCCGAACGAAGCGCTGGCTGGTCGGTAGTGTGCGACGAGGCGTCGGCGCGGCTCGCGGATCTTCAAGCCGGTGACGTGCACGGCGTCGTAGCGCATCTCGAACAGTCGCCGAAACTCCGTCGCGCAGCGGGTTGCCGGGGTGCGGAGATCGATTTCGGGAGCGGCCAACACCCACTCCAGTGCTAGGGCCGAAGGGATCGGCTGAGTGGCCGCCACGTGCCGGCCGAGCCGAACCCGGAGGTCGAGCGGGAGTTCCCAATTCCGTTGCGGCGCATGTCGGCTCGCGGTCGCGGAGCTCGGCCACAGGGCGTCGATCGCGCTGAGAAAGTTGGAGGCGTAGGAGCGAAACGAGTTGTTGGCGCCGTAAGCCGCCAGCAGCCGCTCGACTTCGGCTCGGATTGTCGGCACCTCCGCGGCCGCCGCTGGCAGATGGCGAGCATCCACGAGCATCCGGCGTTCCAGGCCGTAGAGGAAGAGGAATACGTAGCCCACCGAGATGTCGCTGACGGGACGGCCGGCAATGAGCCAGCCAAGGTAGGCTGCGCGGGAGCCCGGTGGGATCGCGGAGTACGAGGGCCAGTAGTCGAGTCCCTGGCCGGCCCAGTCGATGCGTCGTCCATCGATGGGAAGCGTCGGGTCGATCAGTGCTGGTTCGGGCTGACCACCGTCGAGTGCGGCGAGGCCTCGTCCGACATAGACCAGGCCGGCGTCAATGCGGCCGCCTTGAACCGCGACGCTTATACCGGCTGGCTTCCAAAGGGTCGCACCGCGGGCTGCGGCGTCCGGTCCAATGTCCAGCGCCCCGTAGGAGACGTCGAAGCGAATCGCAGCGCCCGATTGGCGAGCACCGGTGCTCGCGGCGCCGCGCGGGCGGCGAGGAATCGTCGCGACAACAGCCCGGGGCGACGGCTGCGATGCCCGCCGATTGCGCCAACCGATGATGATGATGACGACGACGATGACCGCGATGATCTCCATCAGTCGGTCAATCGACCAGCACGCCAAGCGCCGCCCAGAACGCTCGTTCGGCCACCAACCTCGTCCCGTAGTTACGCGCCTTGCGGGCCTTGCCCGAGTTCGACGCGGCGTCGGCAAGCACGAGCAGATCGAGCTTCTTCGTTACACCATCGAGCGGGACAAGGCCAGCCTCCGCGGCGAGCATCTCCTGGGTGGCGCGGTCGAGCGGCACACCGTCGATCGAACAGACGCTCGACCCCGTGAAGCAGACCGTCCTGCCAACGAATTCCGATCGCCGATCGGTCACCGCAAGCGCCGGGGCGTCCACCGTACCTGCCTGACCGTCGTCGGCGCCGAGAAGGGCGCCCATGACTGCCAGATCCTCACGCTCGACCTCAGTCAGCTGGTCGTCGGCAAGGGCGAGTTCGCGAAGGCCAGCAATGTACCGACGATGGATGCTGGCCACCGCGTTGGCTGACAAGCCCCAATGCGCCGCGACGTCGCCAAGGGCGCCCAACTCCCCTTCGTCCAGCCACCGGTCCTCCAATGTCCGATCGAGCAAGCCGACATACGCGAGGACCGCTTTGCGCGAGCTTTCGTCTGACAGCGTATCGACTGGGAGCCGCTCGGCTAGCGCGGCGAGAGCCGAGACGGCTGGGGCCGCACTCTCGCCACGGTGGACGACGCGGCCAGCTGACTCGAGGGTCGGCAGCGCCGCGCGCGCCGAGACTTCAGGTACCTCGACCCCAATGCCATCGCGGTGCGCCCTGGCAAACAAGCCCATCAAGAGCCCGGCCGTGGCACGAGCGTCGGCCAATGCATCGTGACGCCCGTTTCCTCGCAGGCCCAGGCTGTCGCAGCATGCGTGCAGGCTTCGCCCACTAACCCCGAGGCCCTGCGCAAGCGTCATCGTGCAGAGGATCTGAGTGCAATCCACCCGGTGGCCCATGCGGCCGAACTCGTATTCGATGAAGTCGCCCTGGAAGCGTCCGTTGTGCCCCACGAGCACCCGATCAGCGAGGCGCTCCACCAGGTCGCCGGCGATTACCTCGAAAGTCGGGGCGGCCACGACCTGACGGGCAGAGATGCCATGAAGGCGAGTCGATCCGATGTCACGTTCCGGATTGACTAGGGTGACCCACTCGTCGGTTACACCGTCGCCATCGACGTTGACGACGGCGATCTCGATGATGCGGTCGTGGTAGGCGGGGAAGAGTCCCGTCGTCTCGATGGACACGACGCCGAACGCCTTCCGTGACGGGCGCGCCAGTCTGCCGCCAAGCCCCAACCAATGGCTCATTGCTGTCCCCTTGTTCGCGGTGACGGCGTCAGGCGGGGTGATCGAGCATCGGCCGCGCACTTGCGACTGCCCGAGTGCACCGCGACCCTCGCGCGTGGCCCACACGATACGCCCACCCGCAGTGAGCCAATCCACGAGGGGCGACTCGGCACCACGTCGACAACGGAGGCAGGCGCATCTGGATCGAGGACGTTAGAGCACTCTGAGCCTTTGCCGTTCCAGCCACCGGCACGATCGCGTTGGACGGGATCCGTGGCGATCGTCCACGATCCTACCCCGGTCGCTCCTTCCGCTTGCCGTCCGGCCTCACCATCCGCTTCGCCGCCTCGGCGATCGTCAACCTCGGAGAAAGGCGTAAGGTGCAGCTGCAGCCGCGCCGAAAGGACGTTCCGTTGAAGCTCGAGATGGATCGGCCCGCTGAACCCGAGCCGGTCGAGATAAGCGCGTTCGAGAGGCAGGTCGGGGCCGCGCGCGAGTGGTTCGGACAGCCGCGCTTCGAGGGCATCGTGCGGCTCCACACCGCCCGCGAGGTCGCCGCCCAGCAGGGCACGATCCAGCCCGACTACACCGTGGCGCGGACGGCCGCGGAGGGCTTCTACGAGCGGCTCCGCGAGCTTTTCGCCAAGGGCGAGCAGATCACGACCTTCGGCCCCTACTCACCCGGCCAGGCCGTCGTCATGAAGCGGCTCGGCATCGAGGGCATCTACGTCGGCGGCTGGGCGACCTCGGCCAAGGGCTCGACCGAGGAGGACCCGGGTCCGGACCTCGCGAGCTATCCCCTCAGCCAGGTCCCCGACGAGGCGGCCGGGCTGGTCCGCGCGCTCCTTGCCGCCGACAAGAACCAGCACTTCCTGCGCTCGCGCATGGACCCGAAGGAGCGTGAGGCCAAGCCGGCCGTCGACTTCCGTCCGTTCATCATCGCCGACGCCGATACGGGCCACGGTGGCGACGCCCACGTGCGGAACCTGGTTCGCCGATTCGTCGAAGTCGGCGTCCCGGGCTACCACATCGAGGACCAGAAGCCCGGCGCCAAGAAGTGCGGACACCAGGCCGGCAAGG
>JBPCLD010000153.1:0-9772 GCA_051003655.1 Candidatus Limnocylindrales bacterium
GGCAAACCGAACGCCTCTCCAGCGTGGATTGTCAGGTGGAAGTTGGCCTGGTGAATGAGATTGAACGCGTCGAGGTAGCGGGTCGGCGGAAACCCGGCCTCGGGCCCGGCGACATCGAACCCGACCACGCCGTGGTCGCGGTGGCGTATCGCCAGCTCGGCGACCTCCACCGATCGCGCGAACTGGCGCATACCGGTCACGATCAGTCCAAGCCTGATGCCGTACGCCGATGAGCCGCGGTTGAAGCCCTCCAGAATCGCTTCCGTCACCTCGTCGAGCGACAGGCCGCCGTTCGTGCTGAGCTCCGGCGCGTAACGGACCTCCGCGTACACCACGCCATCCGCAGCAAGATCTTCGGCACACTCTTGTGCGACTCGGATGAGCGCCTCGCGTGTCTGCATCACGCCTACCGTGTGGGCAAATCCCTCGAGGTATAGGACAAGGCTCTTGCGGTCGGCGCCCGCGGTGAAAGCCCGAGCGAGCTCTACGGGATCCTCGGTCGGCAGGCCGCCGTAGCCGTACTCGCGCGCGAGCTCGATCACGGTAGAGGGCCGCAGCCCGCCGTCGAGGTGGTCGTGCAGCAGCACCTTCGGCGCGCGGTGAATGGCTGCCCGGTCGATCACTGGCCGAAACTAATGCCAATCAACAAGCCTGACAACTACCGGATAAGCGCACGCCAAGCCCGCGGTGAGCGCCAGCAAAGGGCACAGATGCATGATGTATTTCTTCGTCGGCGCATGCATACCGGGCGGCACGTCGTTACAACGGCGTATCGATAACTGCATATCGCCAGCAGGAAGGCTGATCGGTCCCCTAGGACCGGGACGCCACGGAGCAGGAGACCGCCCCAGCGGTACCAGCCCCACTAGAGGTCGCAGCGCCGTCTGCCGTCATCCGCCCTTATCCGCCGCCGTTCGCGCCGTGAAGCTGCCCGCCTGGCACACCATCGCCACCGCTGTCGTGTGCGGTCGCTGGTACAGGGAAGGGATTCGCATTGCCTCTGACGCCAGGCGATCAAGGAATGTCGCGCAGCATTACACGCGCCATCGTTGGCGCGCTCATGGCGGCGGCATTCGCGGTCACCGCGCAGCTCGCGCCGGCATCGCCTGCCATCCAGCCCGCCCGCGCAGGATCGACTGCGCCCCCCAAGGCGGTCTTCATTGTCGGCCCTACCAACGGCCTGACCGAGAGCAATCTCGCCGACGCCGAGAAGATGGCCACCCAGGCAGAGGCCGTGGGCATGGACGTGCGGCGCGTCTTCCACCCGAGCGCTACGTGGGACAACGTCCTCGCCAACATCCAGGGTGCGAACCTCGTCGTCTACATGGGCCACGGCTATGGCTGGCCCAGCCCATACACAGAGGTGATGAAGGAAAGTCGCCAGAACGGCATGGGCCTAAATTCCTGGGCCGACAGCGGACGCGATCAATACACCTACTACGGGGCCATCCCGATCAAGGACAACATCGATCTCGCGCCAAACGCGATCGTGATCCTCGCCCACCTCTGCTACGCGTCCGGCAACGGCGAGGCGGGTATGGCCATCCCTTCAGAGGACCTTGCCCGTCAGCGCGTCGACAACTTCGCCAACGGGTTCCTGGCGGCGGGCGCGCGCGCTGTCTTCGCGTTCGGCTGGAACCAAAAGCTGAACTATCCGGATGCCCTGGCACGCTCGAACTCCACCATGGACCAGATGTTCATGACCGTGGCTGGCGGCTCGCCGGCTGGCCACGTTGGCTGGCGCGAGGCCAGGTTCGACTCTGAGCGGACTCCCGGGGCCAAGATCCACCTGGACCCGCATTCGAGCTACGGCTACTACCGGTCGCTCACTGGTGATCTCGACATGACGGCGGCCGACTGGCGGTCCGGGGCGCCGCCGAGCCCGCCACCACCGCCCACAGAGCCAGCCGACCCACCCGAGATCACCCAGCTCATTGCTGGCCCGTCGGCGACAGGCGTGGCCGCCGCCGCCCAGGCCGGCGCGGCTGCGTTCCATCCCAACGGAGACGGGCTGGATGAGCAGCTGATGCTGCAGCACACGGTGACTCGGGCGGCCTACCTGGACGCGACGGTACGGAACAGCGCCGGCGAGGTCGTGCGCAGCTACTCGGTCTGGTCCTCGTCCGGGACGAGCAGCTCGCGCTGGGATGGCAGGAACAACTCGGGCAGTGTCGTGCCGGACGGCAGCTACACGCTGACCTACGTCCCGCGTGACGCGTCCGGAGTTGTCGGCGCGCCGGTGACAACCGAGGCACTCGTTCTCACCGCGATCGCGCTTGCAGCTCCGACGAAGGTACAGATACATGTAACTGATACCGACTCGCTCGCCCGCGCCACGACTCTGAAGGTGACGCTGAACCAGCCTGCGCGGCTCACTTGGCTTCTGGTCGACCAGGCGGGCGTCACCGTGCGGACCGTTCGATCGGACGTCCAGACCGCCGCCGGCGCCACGAGCTTCGCCTGGGATGGCAGGTCGGACGCGGGGGCGTGGGTTCCCGACGGTCGCTATCGGAGCGTTGTCAGCGCCCAGACCGGCCTTGGTACCTACCAGCAGGAACGACAGGTGTTCGTGGGCGAGTTCCAGGTGACGCCGTCGATCGCGTCGCCGGCGCGCGGCGGCACACTCACGCTCACCATGGTCAGCTCAGAGGGTCTCGATCGGAACCCGACGGTTCTGGTTACCCAGCCCGGCATAGCCCCGTGGAAAGTCACCGCGAAACACGTGAGCGGCAAGAAGTACAAAGTGACGCTGACGCTCAAGACCGGCGGTGGCGAGGGAAAGGTGGATTTCCTGATCAGCGGGATTGACACCAAGGGTGGCCGTCAATCGACTTTGGTCAGCCTGCCCCTGCGCTGAGCGAGCTCACGAACCGCGCCACGCGGTCGAGCGCGTCATCGAGGACCGGCGCCAGACCGTGGCCGATGCGCGGGTAGGTCACCAGCTCCGCGCTGGCCAGGCGCTCCACTGCTGTGCGCAGGTGTTCGATCCTGGCGAAGGGATCCGATTCACCAGACAGCAGCAGCACCGGACAGGTGATGCTCGCCCAATGCGGGATCCGCGTCTCCCATTCAGGGTTACCGGGTCGGTGCAGCGGGTAGCTGAGCAGCACCAGGCCGGCCGGCGCAGTTTTCGCTGCCAGCAGGCTGGCAACGCGACCGCCGTATGAGTGCCCGCCGATGACCTGGATACCTATGTCATCGACTTGGCGGGCGTATTGACCGACTGCCTTTTCTGCCCGTCCGACCGATAGGCTGACGGCCTTGGCCTCGATCCCCCGCCTGCGAAGGCCCGCGATGTGCGGACGCATGCTGTCGGAATTGCCTGATGCGCCATGGGCGAGGTAGACGATCACCGCCCGATTCTGGCGGTTCGCAATCCGGTCGTTCGATTCCGCGTGACACGCTAGCTGGCACGGGATGCGCCGACGATGCGCACATGGAAACCGCCCAGATAGTCGCTCTTCGAGTTGCCGGTCCGTCGCACCCGTCTGTCCGGGTTGACGGCGAGACCATCGTCATCGACCGGCTGCGTGTCGCGGATAGAGCACTGGCTGCGTTCATGAGCCAGCGCGCGGAAGATGAGCGCACAGAGCTCGCGGAGCGCGCGGTGCGCATCGGCCTGATTGCCCTCCAGGATGCCGGGACGTCCCTTGACGTGGACTTTGTGCGCCGTGAGTTCGACGAGCTCCTAGAGCGCAACCACACCATGAACAAGCAGGTCGCCGAGACGCTCGACCAGGTCCTTCGCCAGAACTTCGGCGACCAGGACGGCCGGCTGCCGAGGACCCTGGAGAAGTTCCTTGGCGACCGTGGCCAGCTCAACCGGTTCGTGACCGATCTGTTCGATGAGGGCAAGCGCGACAGCGCCATCGGCCGGATGAAGACCCTGCTCGGGTCGTACTTCGATGGCGATGCCTCACGCCTCTCTCAGCTGCTCGACCCGACCCGGCTTGGCTCCCCGCTCTACCAGTTCCGGACCGAAGTCAGCGACGCCTTCGACAAGTTGAACGCGCGCCTCACCGCGATGGAAGCGACCTTCGTCGCACGCGGCGTAGAACGCGCCCGCTCAGCGGCCAAGGGCGGCGACTTCGAGAACCTGCTCGACGAGATGCTGGCCGCAGTCGTCGGCGGCACAGGCGACACCGTCGAGCGGACCATGGACGCCACCGGCGACGTCATCCGCTCCAAGAAAGGTGACTTCTTGCTCACCATCGACCCGCAGATGTGTGGCGGCGCCGAGTTGCGCGTGGTCATCGAGGCCAAGGACCGCCAGGTCTCATGGCGCCAGATACGCGAGGAGCTCGCAGATGCCAAGCGCAACCGCGCCGCACAGGTCGCCGTGGCGGTCTTCACGCCCCTACACGCACCAAGCGGCGTCGCCCCATTCGACGTTCGCTCCGGCCATGTCCTGTGCGTCATCGACCCTGAGGCGCCTGACCATGGGACGTTGACAGCGGCCGTTCGCCTGGCCCGGCTATATGCGCTCGCCTGTCTGGCGCACGGGGAAACCGAGGTCGATGCCGGGCGCGTTCTACAGGCAATCGCCGCCGTCCGTGCCGAGCTGGATGTGGTTCGCGGGCTGAAGATGCAGCTGACCTCCATCGGCCGAGCAGCGGGCGAGGTGTCGCAGGGCCTCGAGCGGTTGCGTGAGCAGGTGATTGCGCGCGTAGCTGACGCCGAGGCTCAGCTCCAGCCGACGGGCGCGTCCGTTACGTCGCGCGCACCCGGCTGATTCGCGTACGCGTTCGCTCAACGACACGTAGCCGCCACAAGAGCATCACCAGGATCGCCCAGAAAGCAGCCAGCGCGCCGATGGCCAGGACGTCGGCCCACGGCAGCGGCGTCAGCTCGAAGAACTCGCGCAAAGGGGCGATGGCAAAGAAGGTGGCGTAGACCGCCAGGAGGGCGAGGGCGAGCAGTGTTGGCCGAACGTCGGCCCCGTCTGCGTCGGCGCCGCTCATCGATTCGCCGATGGGCGGCTCGAGCAGCGGCAGGAGGCCGAGCCCGCAGAAGACAGCGAACGTCGTGAAGGCAGTTCGCGCGACGTCGACGCTACTCATCGCGGAATAGATGGCGTACAGCGGCAGACCCAGGGCGGTGCACAGGAAAGCCGGCGGAATGATCAGCCAGAGGATGCGGCGTAGCGAATCCAGACCGGGCCGCGCCGGCCGTGCCCAGATGGCGAGGAACAACACCGGAATGCCGACGGTTAGGAGCGCGAGAACCGTGTTGTGTCGTGGCGAGACGGGGATGGCCAGACCCAGGAACGCGGCGCCGAGGATGACCAGCGTCATGTACATCGCTCGGGCGAGGAACAGGTGCAGGCTGTCCTGCATCCCGCTGATGATGCGTTGGCCCTCGACGACCGCCGCCGGCAACGCCGCGAACGAATCTTCGAGGAGGACCATGTCAGCGACGGCGCGCGTGGCCTGACTGCCACTCTGCATCGAGATCCCGAGGTGCGCCTGCTTGAGCGACAGCACGTCGTTCACGCCGTCGCCGACCATCGCGACCCAGTAGCCGCGCGATCGAAGCGCTTCGACCAGCCGCGCCTTGAGCGAGGGCGGGACACGGCCGAAGATCGTGGCGCGGCCAGCGGCGTCGGCCAGGCCGGCGTCGTCCATGTCCACCAGATCCAGGCCGGAAAGAGGCGGCCCCTCCAACACCAGTCCGATCTGCCGGGTCAACGCGGCGACGGTCTGTGGGTTGTCACCGGAGATGAGCTTGATAGTCACCCCAGCGGCTGTCAGCGCCTCGAGAGTCGCGCGCGCGTCCGGTCGCAGCTGCTCCTGCAAGGCGAACAGCGCGAGCGCACGGAGGCCATCGGGCAGCTGCGGAGCACCGGCCTCGCCGCGCAGTGTCGCGCCCTCCGGAAGGGCGGCGAAGGCCATCACGCGCAGCCCCTCGCCCGCCCAATCCGCGGTCAGCCTCACGGCCTCCACCCGAGCGTCGCCACCAAGGTGAGGTCCGATCACCTCCGGAGCACCAAGCACGTAGCCAGTCCCGTCGTCGAAGCGGAGCCCGCTCCAACGCAGCTCGGATGAGAAGGTGACCTCGTCGGCTATCTGTCGGCGAGAGCCGGTGAATCGGGCGCGCAGCGCGTCCGCGCTACGCGAAGCCAGGGTCGCGCTTGAGAGGAAGTCGCCCAGCGTCGCGTGCAGCTCGTCATCCGAGGCAAACGCGTTGACGCGGACGAGCTCAATGAGCGGCGTGGTCAATGTCCCGGTCTTGTCCAGGCAGAGCAAGTCGACGCGACTCATCGACTCGACTGCGTTTGGTCGCTGGATGAGCGCCTTGCCGCCCGCCAGGCGGATGATCGCCAGGGCGTACGTCATGGTCACCATCACGATCAGTCCCTGCGGCACGAGCGCAACGAGGACCGCAGCCGCGCGCACCGTCTCGATCAGGTCGAAGCCACCGCTGCGCACCCAGATCGATACGGCCACCGGGATCGCGGCCAGTGCGACGAGAAGGCTCATCGCGCGCATCACTCGAGCGACGTCGCGCTGGATGGGTGTCATGTCCTCGCGGTACGCGCGCGCCGCGCTGGTCAGTCGATTCGCAAATGACTCGGCGCCCACGCGCGTCGCCATGAACGTGGCGCCGCCACTGACGCAGATGCTTCCTGATAGGACCTCATCCCCGGCTCGCTTCGGGATCCGGTCCGCCTCGCCGGTCAACAGCGACTCGTCGACCTCCATCGCGCCGGACATGACCCGTCCGTCGAGCATCAGCTGGTCGCCGAGGCGAACCACCAGGGCATCCCCGAGCACGGCCTCCTTCTGGTCCACCACCCGCACAATGCCGTCGCGCAGGATCGTTGCGGTCGGACGGGTCAGCACGCTGAGCTGATCCAGCGTGCGTTTGGCGCGACCCTGTTGGTAGACGCCCACGACAACGTTGAGAACCACCAGAACCAGGGTCACAGCCGCGTCGCCGTACAGGCCCAGTACTACGAGCACGGCCGCGATCGCTGTCAGCAAGACGTTGACCGGGCTGAGCGCGTTCTCGCGGAAGATCTCGAAGTAGGTTCGGCCCGTCCTGATAATCGCGTCGTTGCCCATCTTGAGCGAGCGACGGCGCACGGCCTCGGACTCGGTCAGGCCGGTGGCGTCAGTCGGCGGCAGCGAGGCGAGTCGCGGATCGTCCTCGACCCGATCGTCCATGTGCCGGTCAACGTCAGGGTTGGCGGCAGCGGTCATGATCCCCTTCCCCCTTTGGCCTTGGCCCTTGCCTCTGCTCAGCAGAGGGCGGCGAGGATCTCCGACCATCGCTGATAGAGGAGGTGATGGCCCTCCTCGCGGAGGATGTTGGCCTGCGCGCTGGGAATCTCCCGGACGAGGTAGTCGGCCATCGCGAGCGGCACCGTCTCGTCCAGCACGCCGTGCCAGACGTGTACCGGGACGCGGATCTCATTGGGCGCGAAGCCCCACGGCCGCGCCAGAACGAGCGCCTCGTCGTACATGCCCCGACCGCCCTTGCGATAGATCTCGGCCGAGTTGGCGATCATCCGTCCGCGCAGCTCGGGGGCAGCAAGCACGGCCTGGTCGGCGGCGCACATCGCGGCAACGGATTCCTCGAAGAAGCGAGCGGCATCGCGGCGCTGGGGGCGGCCCCAGTGCCATAGGGCGAGGCGGATGACCCATGGCGCTCGGCCGGCTGCTCGAACTGCGTTCCGATCCAGTCTTCTCAGGTAGCCCGACTCGGACGTACCGGTGAGCGGCGCGGGCGAGCTGACCAGGCCGACGGCCGCTATCCGCTCGCGCAACGCATGGGCGCAGGCCAAGGCGTATGGACCGCCTCCCGACCAGCCGATGACCGAGAAGGAGTCGATGCCCAGCCGGTCGGCCAGGTCGGCGACGTCAGTCGGCCAGTCGAGCAGCTGGCGGCCGGGCAGCGCGTCCGACAGGCCGATCCCCGGCCGATCGACAGCAATGAGGCGCATGCCCAGCTCGACCGCCGGCTCCTCCGGCGGACAGACCACGCGCGACGTTCCGAAGCCGTGGAAGAAGAAGACGGGCCGGCCCTCGACTGCGCCGTACTCCGAGTAGCCCAGGCGGCGGCCGTCGGGCAGACGAACGATGCGATCCTGCGCGCGCAGCGGCCGCGCCTTCCCAGCGCGGCGGTTGGACGTGCGCTTATCGATGCCGTCCCGGACTTGCGGGCGCGACAGTGCCATCTCCCCTCCCAGTGACGATTGGGCATGCGTAGTATGGCAACGCGTCGCAATCCACGACAGCCCCGCCACCGAGATGGAGAGGTCGTATGCGCAGCCCATGGAACGCCCTGATTGCCGAGATCGCCGGCACGTTCATGTTCTTCTTTGTGGGGATCGGTGCCGTCGGCACCCTGGATCGAGCGGGTGCTGTCGATAGCGGCGCCGGTCTGATCGTCGTCGCCCTTGCGCACGGTGTCGTCCTGGCGGTGATGGTCAGCGCTCTCGGCGCAGTCTCAGGAGCTCACTTCAACCCGGCCGTGACCTTCGGCGTGTGGCTGGCCGGCCAGATTCCGGGTCGCCGCGCCGTCGCGTACATCCTCGCTCAGCTGATTGGTGGCCTCGCCGCAGCGTGGGCACTACGGGTGGTGTTCTCACCGGCGGTGTCACCGAATCTCGGACGCCCGACAGTGGGCGCCGGGATCGACCCAATCGCGGCGCTCGGCATCGAGGTTGTCCTCACAGTCATCCTGCTCACGGCCGTGTTTGGGACGGCGATCGACCCGCGCGGGCCCAAGGTGGGCGGACTGGCGATCGGCTTTGCCGTGGCGGCCGACATCCTGATGGGCGGACCACTCACCGGTGCGGCGATGAACCCGGCGCGCTGGTTCGCGCCCGCGGCGGTTACCGGGGTCTGGGACGACAGCTGGGTGTGGATCGCCGGTCCGTTGATCGGCGCAGCCATCGCCGCGCTGGCCTACCGATTCTTCTTCCTACCCGAGGCAGACCTGCTCAGGACCCCCGCCGACCCAACCGCCTAGCTCGGGCTGAGCCCGCGCATCTTCTGGATCGCTGCCAGGTGATCCTTGTACTCATGCCGGATGGCGTTCAGCTCGGGTCGAGTAAGGCCGAGCTCGTCGGAGATCTGGGTCAGCTCGGCATACTCGGCGGAGGTGATGGTGTGGTCGGCGGCGACCACCGCGAAGCAGGCCTCGACAACTGCACGACGCTGCTCGTCAGTCGCACGGGCGGCGAACTCGCGGGTGACGAGGTAGTCCTCGGTCCCGCCATAGAACTCTGTCTGATGTTTGGCAATCTCGACCACGAGGACGGCCTGTGCTTCGGGCAGCTTGCCGATCTCGACCACGATGCGCTCCATCAGCCGCGTCTCGTCCTCGCTGAAGTCGAGGTCTGAGTGGGCGGCCCGGCTGACCACGTAGGCAAACCCGGCTAGGTATCGGCGTCGCTCAGGCTCAACCTGGCCAAGCTCGCCGACGATGCGGCGAACGGTTTCTGTCTCGGGCGCACCCGGTGCGGTCTTATCGGCGGCGCTGCTGTCCGAGCTCAATCCGAGGAACCTGCGCATGACCATTGGCGCAGGATGACACAGCGGCTGTCGAACGTCGTTGGAACCAGGCCGTGGTCGGCCGCGTCCGTGGCCCTATGAACGCAACATTCCGCCCACACCTCCTCCTCTGTGGGCTGTTGGCAGCCCTGCTCATCGGTTGCGCTTGCGCGCCAACGCGCCCGCCCAGCCCTACTCCCACCATCCCTGTCACCCCCGCCCCCACCCCCATGCCGAGTCCGAGCCCTAGCCCGCGGGGCAACCTCACCGTC
>JBPCLD010000154.1:0-6545 GCA_051003655.1 Candidatus Limnocylindrales bacterium
CCCGACTCGCCTCGGGCCTGCGCATCGCCTGCCGCCGCCTGGGAACAGTCGGCGGGGATCGGCTGCGCATCCGCCTGGTGGGCGTGGGCGCGACGGGCGCAGCGGAGGAGCGTGGCGTCGGTGTCGCAGACGAGGTAGACGCTCCGTTGAGCGAGCTGCGTAAGGCATGGACGATGGCGCTTCCACGGATGTTGGGCGAGGAGGGGATCGCCTGATGTGTGGAGTGGTCGGAGTCCACGCGCCGGGTCAGGACGCGGCGGCCATCGCGGCTCTGGGGCTCTTCGCGCTTCAGCACCGCGGCCAGGAATCGGCCGGCGTCGCGGTCAGCGACGGCCGCGGCGTGATGGTCTACAAGGACCTCGGGCTGGTCGACCAGGTCATCGACGAAAGGCGCCTCCAGTCGCTTCGCGGCAACCTGGCGATTGCCCACTGCCGCTACTCCACCACCGGCTCGACCATCTGGGAGAACAGCCAGCCGGCGTTCCGGCTCGGCCCGCTGCGCTCGGTCGCGGTCGGCCACAACGGCAACCTGGTCAACACGCAGGCGCTGCTGGAGCAGCTACCCGGCGGCCTGACGCGCCTGGTGGGCACGACCGACACGGAGCTGCTCACCGCGCTCCTCGCCAGTGAGCCGGGCGGCGACCTGGTCGAGGCCCTGCTCAGCCTTCTCCCGCGCGTAAGCGGTGCCTATTCGCTCGTCGTGATGGACGAGACGCGCGTCGTCGGAGTGCGCGACCCGTACGGCTTTCGGCCACTCGTGTTAGGAGTGATCCCATCGGCAAACGGCGAGGCATGGTGCCTCGCATCGGAGACCGCTGCACTGGACGTGCTCGGTGCCGAGTACGTGCGCGACGTGGAGCCGGGCGAGCTTGTCGTTCTTGGGGAGCCCGGCGGCCCGCGATCCATCAAGTTCGCCGAGGGCAAGGAACAGCTGTGCGTCTTCGAGCTGATCTACTTCGCCCGCCCCGATTCATACATGCTCGGCCGCAACCTCTACGAGGCTCGCCGGCGGATGGGCGAGGAACTCGCCCGCGAGGCGCCCGCCGATGCGGACCTGGTCATGCCCGTACCCGACACGGGCGCCCCGGCCGCCGCGGGTTACGCGGAGGCGAGCGGCATCCCTTACCGGGAGGGGATGACTCGCAATAGATACGCGGGCCGGACCTTCATCCAGCCCTCGAACGGGCTGCGCCAGCGCGGTGTCACGGTCAAGCTCTCCGCACTGCGCGAGCAGGTACGCGACCGGCGGCTGATCGTGGTCGACGACTCGATCGTGCGCGGGACGACCACCCGCCAGATCGTCGGCCTTCTCCGACGCGCCGGCGCAAAGGAAGTCCACGTCCGCATCAGCGCACCACCGATCTTCCACCCGTGCTTCTACGGGATCGATACCCAGATCGAGACCGAGCTGATCGCCGCCCAACGCTCGGTGCCGGAGATCCAGGAGTTCATCGGGGCCGATTCACTAGCCTACCTGTCCATCGGCGGCGTGCTGGAGGGCCTGGACCTGCCGCGGGACCGCTTCTGCTTCGCGTGCTTCGACGGCAACTATCCGGTCCCCGTGCCTTACGACGTGGCCAATCACAAGTTCCTGCTCGAGCGCGATCAGCTGGCGGTGGTCGGTTGACCGTTCGATCCGCTTACGCGGATGCCGGCGTCGATGTCGAAGCGGGTGACCGGGCGGTCGATCTCATTCGCGCCCGTCTTGGCACAGGCAGATCCGACCTCCTGGGCGGCATCGGTGCCTTTGGCGCGGCCGTGGAGATTCCTGCTGGCTACCGACAACCGATCCTGGTCACGGCCACGGACGGAGTGGGGACCAAGGCCGAGATCGCTCAACGCCTGGGCCGGCTCGACACGATCGGCCAGGATCTCGTCGCGATGTGCGCGGACGCCGTCGTCTGCCACGGTGCGCAGCCGGCGTTCTTCCTGGATTACGTGGCCATGGGGCGTGTCGATCCTGACCGTGTTGCCACTCTCGTCTCCGGCATCGCATCGGCGTGTGAGTCGGTTGGCTGCGCGCTTGTCGGCGGCGAGACGGCGGAACATCCCGGGCTCATGGATCCCGACGCCTTCGACCTGGCCGGCTTCTGCATCGGTTTCGTCGAGCGCGACGAGCTGATCGATGGTCGCGCGGCGACGGCCGGCGACGTTGTGCTTGGTCTGGCCAGCTCGGGCCTGCACGCGAACGGCTACTCGCTCGTCAGAAGGCTGGTCGATACAGGTGCGCTCGCCATTGATGAGGAACTACTCACGCCGACGCGGTTGTACGCACCCGCTGTCCTTCGTCTGCTCGCCCAGTTGCGCCGGAGGGGTCTCCGTTTAGGCGGTCTGGCCCACATCACCGGCGGTGGGCTGGCCGGCAACCTGCCCCGGGCCGTCGGCGCCGATCTTGGCGTCCGGATCAATGTCGGTTCTTGGCCTGAGCCGCACATCTTCGGGCAGATTTCGCAAGCTGCGGGCATCGGCGGCCCTGAGATGCGCGCGACCTTCAATTGCGGCCTCGGCTTCGCTGCGGTCGTCGAGCCTTCAGCGGTCGACACGACGCTCGCCTCGCTTCGCGAAGCGCAGATTGAAGCCTGGGTCATCGGCGAGGTACTCCCGATCGCCGGGCTCGGCGGCGCCCGCTACCTCGAGGCTGAGTGACCTGAAAGGGCGGGTCAGCGTCTGCGTCTCGGGGGAAGGGACCAACCTCCGGGCGCTGCGGCGCTATGAGAAGCGCGGGCTGCTCGGGGGCGAGATAGTGCTCGTCATCGCCGACCGATCCTGTGCAGCCCTCGCATTCGCCGCGGACGAGGGCATACCGACGGCATTGATCGCGCCCGCAGCGTACGCGGACCGGGCCGGCTGGGATGAGGCTCTCGCCAACGCGCTGACAGCAGCGAAATCTGATGTGGTCGTCAATGCAGGCTTTCTGCGCTGGCTCGGACAGCCCGTTCTCGATACCTTCGAGGGCCGCATTTTCAACGTGCACCCCAGCCTGTTGCCGGCCTTTCCTGGCCTGCACTCGGTTCGCGATGCGCTGGCTGCCGGTGTGTCCTTGTCCGGTGTGACAGTCCATCTCGTCGATGAGACGCGCGACGGCGGACCGATCGTGGCCCAGGAAGCAGTACAGATCGCCGCGGACGATGACGAGGCCTCCCTCCTGGCGCGACTGCACGCCGTCGAACACCGACTGCTGCCGCGCGTGGTGGCACTCGCGTTGGCGGAGGCGATCAGCCGTGACGACGCCAGGGTGCGCATCGATCCGGCACGAGCTGCTGAGGTGGCTCAGCCGCGGCGGGCGCTGATATCGGTCTCCGACAAGTCTGGGCTGGCTGGCTTCGCGCGCGCCCTCGCCGGGCTCGGCTTCGAATTGGTCTCCACCGGCGGTACCGCCCGAGCGCTGCGTGCGGAAGGACTCGAGGTAACAGACGTGGCTGAGGTGACCGGATTCCCGGAGATGCTCGACGGCCGCGTGAAGACGCTCCACCCGCGCATCGCTGCCGGCGTCCTCGCCGACCGCCGGCTCCCTGAGCACCGCGAGCAGCTGGCGGCCGCCGCCATCGAGCCGTTCGAGCTCGTGGTCGTCAACCTATATCCGTTCGCAGAGGCGGCGGCGCGCTCTGGCGTCACCGAGGACGAGCTGATCGAGCAGATCGACGTCGGCGGGCCAACGCTCGTGCGCGCGGCCGCCAAGAACCACGCCAGCGTGGGCATCGTCACCGAGCCCGCGCAGTACGACCCGGTTCTGCTCGAGCTCGGCCACGGGGGAGAACTGAGCGAGGGCATGCGCCGCGAGCTGGCGATGGCCGCGTTCCGGCTCTCGGCTGCCTACGACGCGCATATCGCCGAGCAGCTGGCCGGTCGCTGGTGGGGTCCGTTGCCGCCGTCCGAGGCAGCGCCGCCGGAGTCGTCGGATGTGCCGGCAGCCCCCGCACGCCTGTCGGTGGAGCTCGCTCAGCTCCAATCCCTCCGCTACGGCGAGAACCCGCATCAGCAAGCGGCACTCTATCGCGCCGAGGGCATCGATTTGGCCCCGGGTGCGTTCAGCCGAGGCGCACTCCTCGTCCAGGGCAAGCCGCTCAGCTACAACAACATCCTTGACGCGGCCGCGGCGACGGGCCTGGCTCGCGACTTGCGCGGCCCGGCGTGCGTCATCGTCAAGCACGCCAACCCATGTGGCGCGGCCGAGGCTTCGAACCTCCTGGCTGCATGGGAGGCCGCGCTGGCGGGAGATCCCGTCAGCGCGTTCGGCGGCGTGGTCGCGCTCACGGATCCGGTCGATGCTGCTGTGGCCGAGCGACTGACCGGCATCTTCCTGGAGGTCGTCGCCGCGCCAGCCTGCTCGCCCGAGGCGCTCGATATCCTGGCGCGCAAACCGAACCTGCGCGTACTGCTCGATCCGGGCCTTGGCTCGCCGCCCCTGCCCGGGTACGAGGTTCGCAGCGCCGGTGGCGCCGTCCTCCTGACTGACGCGGATGTGGCACCGGACGATCCCGCTACGTGGCAGGTCGCCACGAGGCGCCAACCAACTTACGCCGAGCGCGCTTCGCTCGACCTGGCCTGGCGCGTCTGCCGGCACGTCAAATCAAACGCCATCGTGCTGGTGCGCGACGGAGCGGTCGTGGGTGTAGGGGCCGGGCAGATGAGCCGTGTCGACAGCGCGAGACTGGCGGTCGAGAAAGCGGGCGCGGAGCGTGCTCGCGGCGCCGCATGCGCCTCTGACGCGTTCTACCCCTTTCCGGACGCGCTCGAGGTGTGTGCCGCGGCCGGGGTTACGGCCTTCGTGCAGCCGGGCGGCTCGCAGCGCGATGCAGACGTGATCAGTGCCGCGGACGCGGCCGGCGCTGCGATGCTCATGACCGGAGTGCGCCACTTCCGCCACTAGGGACGCGCCGACCGAAATTGACCCCGGCGTCGATTCCGGCGTGACCGCGCGTAGAATCGCGCCATGAACGATCAACACGACGACAACATGAGCGGCAGCGGTGAAACGCCCTGGTCGACCGGACCGACCGTGGACTCCACCGGTAATCCCACTGATGCGGCCCCGGATGACGCGGGCAAGCCGCGTGCCGCGGCGGGGCGAGAGATGCTGGTTCAGCTCCAGCAGATGATCGACACGCTGGCCACCCAGGCAGCGCCGGTGATGCGCGAGGTTGCTGCCAAGGCAGCCGAGCTCGCCGCGGTTGCGGGCCAGAAGGCCGGACCGCTTGCCCACAAGGCCGCGGGCGTCACGGAGTCTGTCGGTCAGCGAGTCGCGGCACGCTCCAAGGAGATGGCCGCCGATCTTCGCCGGCCGCGTGAGGGCTCCACTGAGGAGGAGCCGGGCTGGTCGGCTCCAGGCGCCGAATCAGCCGCGGATGACAAGTCGTCCGACTGGAAGGGCTGACCTCGTAAAACACTGACTGGGCGCCGCGCTCGCAACCGCGAGCGGGCCCCCAGCTGCGATCAGCGCTCGGGCTTGTTCGGGCGCGATTCCTTGGCCTGGCGTCGCTGATTGGCTTCGCGCTCGAGCTCTGCCTCGCGACCAAGCTTGCGATTGATGTAGTAGTCCGTGTCCAGCAGGAGGCCGTGCCCTTCGGTGTCGTCCTCTTCGCCCTTCTTGGACTCGCGCTCGTCTTCGTTGGTGCTCATCTTGTTCTCCCTATAGGTCATGAGCCGCCTAAGTGCGGTCGCAGGTCACGATCGGCCCTGAGTGTGACAGGGTCAATGATCGGGGCGACAGCGCAGTTGTAAAGTGGCCGACACTCAGAGGGTGCGGAGGGAGCACGGCTTGGGATGGGAGTGATCGCCGCCTACCGGCGCGTGCTTGGCAACGGGCCGCTGGCCCGGTTGTTGTTCGGCGAGTTCGTTTCGTCCATCGGCGACTGGCTGTACCTAGTCGCGCTTTTGGTCCTGATCTGGAACGAAGCGAACGATCCGGTCGTCCTCGGCCTAGTCGGCGCCGCGCGGATCATCCCGTACATCGTGCTGTCGGTACCAGCCGGCATCGTCGCCGACCGATTCGACCGCCGGATGGTCCTGATGGTCACCGACATCGCCCGCGGCGTGATCATGGTGCTCATCGCCGGCGCGGTGTTACTCGACATGTCCGTATGGGTGGTCGTTGCCCTGGCGATCCTGGCGACCTGCTTTTCGGCCTTCTTCTCGCCGACGATCGGCGCTTACCTGCCCAGCCTGGTGCGCGATGAATCCGAACTCGGCCCGGCAAACAGCGCCTGGTCGAGCCTCGACAACCTCGCGTTCTTCATCGGCCCGGCGTTCGCCGCGGTCCTGCTTGGCCTGAACAGCCTTCCACTGGCCTTCCTGCTCAACGCGCTGACCTTCGCAGTGGTCGCGCTCGTCCTTTGGCGTCTCCCGGCCGGCCGGGCCGCGCCCGCCCCTGCGTCGACAGAAGACAAGGATGGCAAGCCTCAACGGCCGGCCGGCCTGCGCCGCGTATTGGCGCCCGTTTCCAGGCCGCTCGTGGGCATCGCCCTCCTGAACGTGGCCGATGGTTTCGTCTTCGGCGGGCTGGGAGTGATCACCGTGATCCTCGCCGTCGACGTCTTTGCCGTGGG
>JBPCLD010000155.1:0-18137 GCA_051003655.1 Candidatus Limnocylindrales bacterium
GGCGTTGGGTCGCAGAACGGGGGGAGTGGGGTCCGGCTCCGGCGGGTCGGTGGGGCCTCGACCAGGCCAACGGCCTCGCCGCTCCCGAGGCTGGCACGGAGCTCCGTGGCGGCGCGCTCGGCCGCGATCACGTTCAGCCCGGTCTGGCGGCGCGAGCGCTCGAAGTACGCCTGAAGGTCGCGATCATCGATCGTCTCCATCGGCGCCGTGATGCGCCGCCCGAGCCTCTTCGTGGCCCACAATCCGGGGATCTCGATGGCTCCGAAATGGAGGCCGACGATGATCAGCCCGCGGCCATCCCGCGCGCCGAATGCCTTGTCCGCCTGCGCCGGATCGTCCGGGCCCACGCGGGCGAGCCGCTCCTCGGAGGCGTACCTGGCCAGCGTCGCGGTCTCGAGATAGCCGCGCAGGTAGTGGCCGAACGCGTCGCGAACGAGGCGGTCGAGCGAGCGCGGCTCACGGGCGGCAGCTGCGACCCGCCCGCCGCCCTCTCCACTCTCGGCGAGGTAGTGCACGACTCTCTGGAGATTGGCGCGCACCAGCCGTCGCCGTGCCGGCTGGACGCGATACAGCACTCCCCCACAGAGGTGTGCAGCGCGGTGCAGCAGTCGTTCCGGTAATCGCAGAAGCGCGGCCGACAGGACGCGCAGAAGCCGCGCGCCGATCCAGCCGCGTATCGTGCGGCGGGCCGCTCGCCTGGGGCCGGGCGCCGCCGCCGCGACGCTGGGCCGTGCGGTCTCAATGGCGGTCAAGCCGTGGCCTCGAGCTGCGTCAGGCGGCTGGCGAGGTCGTCCTTCTCAGCCTGCGTCTGCGGCCAGATCGGCTTGAAGATGTACCACTGCTCGGGCGCGGTGGCGATCATGTCCTCGATGGCCGTCGCGATCTCCTGGGTCGCGCGCTGCATGTCGGCGGGGGTCGAGCCAGTCACCTCGATCGGCTCGTAGTGCAGCGCCTCGTACGTACCGTCGTCCATCCGGCGGCAAACGACCGGCACGATAACTGCGCCGGTCTTGGCGGCGAGCATGGCCGGGCCTGCCGGGAGGGTTGTCCAGTCGCTGAAGAGGCGGACCGGGATGCCATCCGCGCGGTAGCCCCAATCGACGACCAGCCCCAGGATCGCCGGTTCGCGCAGCGCCTTGAATACGCGGCGCATGTTCCGCCACGGGATGACCTCGATCTTCCATCGACGCCGCTGGGCGTTCATCTCTTCCAACAGCTCCGGATACGCCGAGTCGTCGGCCAGGCCGTATGTCGGCAAGCCGCGCAGTGCGAACGCGCCGGCGAGGAGGTCAATGCTGCCGATGTGCGCTGAGACCGCGATCAGGCCACGGCCCTCTGCCCGCAGTCGCTCGAACAAGGCGATGAACGAGTCGCCGTCGCACCCCCCGATGCTGGCGCGAACCAGGCGCAGAGGCTCGTCGGCCGGGCGGCTGGGCAGGCGCATGAGCTCGATCACGAATCGTGAGTACGTGGCGTAAATGCGGCGCGCGAGGTGACGGACGCGGCGGTCGCTGGGCGGCAGACCCAACACCTGAGAGGCATTGGAAAGGATGATCCGACGCTTCTTCGGCCAGGCGAAGTAACTGCCGACGAAGACGGCTCTTCCCAGCGGGAGGCTGATGCCGACGGGCACGCGCGAGATCGCCGCGGCGGCCGCGCGATAGCCACCGACTGCCGAGCGCTCTCGTGCCCGTCGGACCGCTTTGCCGACACGAGTCGTGGCGGCGTCAGGACGGTGCGGCGCATAGGCGACGCCGCTATTTCGATCGCTCAGATTGCGGACCTCCCTCTCGGCCGCTACCCCCGCTCCCCATTTCCCCATCTGAATGATCAGCCGGCGGTCACGCCCGCTCGATCTGGCTTCTTGGCGGCGACACCGGCCTTGACCTCGTCACTCATGTCTATGGACGACTCGTGGCCCTTGGCCAGCGGGCGCCGCTTGGTTGCAGGCGTCTTCTCGGTGCCGAAAAGGGTCTCGTTGTCGTCGCCGCGAATGAACGCCTCAACGCGGTTGTAGGCGATGTCGTCGTGGATCTGGCGCGGCGGGCTCTTCATGAAGTAGCTCGACGGTGCCACGAGGGTGCCCTTGAGGCCGCGATCGAGACCCAGCTTGAGGCAGCGGATGGCGTCGGTGATGACGCCGGCGGAGTTGGGGCTGTCCCACACTTCCAGCTTCATCTCCACGTTGAGCGGTACGTCGCCGAAGGTCGTGCCCTCCATGCGGATGTAGCACCACTTGCGATCCTTGAGCCAGGGCACGTGGTCCGAGGGGCCGACGTGGATATCGTCCTCATCGATCTCGTAGTCGAGCATCGATGTGACGGCGTTGGTCTTGGAGATCTTCTTGGACTCGAGGCGCTCGCGCTCGAGCATGTTCAGGAAGTCCGTGTTGCCGCCGAAGTTGAGCTGGTAGGTCCGATCAAGGCGAACGCCGCGATCCATGAAGAGGCGGGTAAGCACACGGTGGCTGATCGTGGCGCCGACCTGGCTCTTGATGTCGTCCCCGATGATCGGCAGGCCTTCCTCGGCGAACCGGCGCTGCCAGTAGGGCTCACGACCGATGAACACCGGGATGGCGTTGATGAAGCCGACGCCGGCTTTGAGCGCCTGCTCGACATACCACTTGGTCGCCTCTTCGCTGCCCACGGGCAGGTACGAGACCATCACGTCGACCTCGCGGTCCTTGAGGATCTTGACGATGTCGGCCGTCGGGCCGGGCGCCTTCTCGATCACCTGGGACAGGTACTTGCCCAGGCCGTCGTGGGTCATGCCGCGTTCGACCGGCACGCCCAGGTTCTGGACCTGCTGGAAGACGAAGGTGTTGTTGGGCTTGGTGTAAATAGCCTCGGACAGGTCCTTCCCTACCTTGTTCTTGTCGATATCGAATGCGGCGACGAACTCGATGTCGCTGACGTGGTAGCCGCCCAGGTTGACGTGCATCAAGCCAGGTACGAACTCATCGTCCTTGGCGTTCTCGTAGTAGTAACGGCCCTGGACGAGGCTGCTCGCGCAGTTGCCGACGCCGACGATCGCGACGCGGATCTTGCCATCGCTGCGCTTGGAGCGGCCGTTGCCGCTGGCCTTGCCGTTGTTCTTTCCGTTGCTCGCCATGACTACTTGGTGACCTCCTGATTGGTTGACTTTGATTGGCGGTAGACAAAGAAAATTCGTTGGATGGTGGTGACCGTGGCGAGAACCGCGATCAGGCCCAAGGCACCGACCAGCACGATCCACCACATTTGAGGGGCGGGAATGACACCCGCCGGGAAATCCGCGATCTGGCTGACCTCGAAGATGCCGGCGACAAACAAGCCGAGCGTGAGGATCACCGTCCGAACCTCTCGCGGCGCGAAACCGATGTTGGCCATGCCAGTTCCTGAGCTGAAGCCCAGGCTCTCGGACTTGGCGCGCGTGTAGCTGACCATGAACGCGGCGGCCATCGCGATCATCGCCAGCACAGGACCGACGATCCCGTCGAACGTCAGCCCGAACAGCCGGAATTGACCTTGGGCGTCGATGTGCGTGAGCAGGCCGATCGCGATGCCGACATACACGACCGCCTCGCCGGCCCGATCGAAGGTGCTGTCCATGAACGCGCCGAACTTGCTGACCTTGTTCGTAGCTCGGGCCAGGGCCCCATCGAAGAGATCGAAGATCGCGCCGAAAGCTACGACCAGGGACGCCGTGATCCAGTCGTTTCGAGACGCCAGCCAGGCGCCCACAAGGGCGATGCCGAATCCGATCAGCGTGAGTGCATTGGGCGTCAGGCCGAGACGACCGAACACGTTCGCGACCGGCGTTTCGATGCTCGATCGGACTCGTGCCCGCGACGATGGCGACAGCACGCTCATCAGGCCGTCAGCCCGAGCAGGTCGCGCTCACGCGCGCGGAAATAGTCGAGCGCGTCGCGACTGATGGTGCAGATCACCTCTCGGCCCGTGCGCACAGTGTCGACCACCCCGGCCGCCCTCAGGCGACGGAGGTGCCACGACACGAGTGGTTGGGACAGGTCTACATAGTCGATCAGCTCTGTGACCGTCGCCGGACGCTCGGCGAGGCGCTGAAGAAGGCGCAGGCGGGTCGGATCGGCCAGTGCCTTGTGGTATGCCGCGACGGCACGCAGCTCCTCCGGCGGAGACGTGATCGTGGCGATGGTCGATCGAATGTGGGCGGGAGTGGGCACGTGTCGTCCTTGATTGGGCTGTGGGCAGATCGGGCGTCACTCGCTGGGCTTGCGGGCGCCTAATACATAAATGCCCGTTGATATTAGGCCGCCGTTCGGCCGTTCGTCAAGTGGGTGCCTACCCTCGCCACCGATCTATGCAGCACGTGACTGAACGGGCCGACGAGGTGGCCCGCTGCCGGCCCCAGTGGGTCATCGAGAGGCCTACATCGGCGTTTTGAGTCAAATTACGACTGGAACGTCGGCCAAAATGGCCAAGAACGCCAGTCGAGCTCCGCTCACCGCCGTTCGCCGATCCGTTCAGTCACCGGTTGACTGAGCTGCGCCCGAGCATCGCACCAGGTGGGATGCACTCGAGGGCGTGATACTCCGCCCATGTCGCGAACAGCGCGCCTGATCCTCCTCGCTGCCCTGTCGGTCGGGGTGTTCCTAGTCGGCGTGGAGCTGATGGTCACCGCCGTGGCTCTGCCGGCCATCCTTAACGATCTCGCGGACTGGACGCAGCTGCGCGAGGCCTCCTGGATCATCAACGGCTATCTCGTGGCGTACGTGGCCGCGATGCCGCTCGCCGGCCGTGCTGCCGACCGCTTCAACCTGCCCGCATTGTTCGCTGCGAGCCTCGGCCTGTTCGCAATCGGTTCTCTCCTGGTCGGCGCGGCGCCTGACCTGGGCTGGTTGATCGGCGCTCGCGTCATCCAGGGTCTGGGCGCGGGCGCGATCGTGCCGCTTGCCACGGCCGGCGCGAGCCACCTGTTCGGGGGTCCGGCCCGCGCCCGCGCCATCGGCGTCGTCGGCGCCTTGACCTTCCTGGGAATGGCGGCCGGACCTTTCGTGGGCGCCACGATCCTCCAGACCCTGCAACTGCCGGGTTCGGGGCTGCTGACGCCGTCGTGGCGGTGGATCTTCTACCTCGGCGTTCCCTTTGCCCTGCTCGCAGTGCTCTACACCTGGGCGGCGTCGGTCAATTGGCCGCGGAGCAGAGATCGGTCGGGGCTTGACCTGATGGGTGCGGGCCTCTTCACCATCGGCGTCACCGCGGGGCTGCTGGCTCTCACAACGCTCGGCGTCGACGAGTTCCAACCACTCGCCCTGGCAGCGGTCAGCCTGATCTCGTTCGCGGTGTGGCTGGCGCGATCGGTGCGGACTCCGATGCCATTCATCGATCTGCGCTTCTTCCGCGACCGCACGTTCAGCGGCGCGGTGCTGCTCAGCCTGCTCACCGGCTATGGGCTCGCCACCGCGATCATCGGTGGCGCCGTCTTCGTCGATCGTGTCCGCTACGCCGGGCCACCCGAACAACAGCTCGCGCTGGGCGGGCTGGCAGGTGCAATGGCGCTCGGGGCACTCGGCTCGGGCCTCGTCCTCCGCCGAATCGGGGTCGTCGTGCTCACCCTGTTCGGGCTCGCGCTCAGCGTGTTCGGCCTGTGGTGGCTGTCGACCGCCACGCCGACTTCACCTCTGAATCTCCTGGTCGGTGGGCTTTCCGTCTTCGGCTTCGGGTTTGGATTGACAGTGACGGCGAGGTCCACCGCTGCGGTCGAGGCGCTTGGCAAAGCCGCATTCGGCCTCGCATCAGCGGCCGTGACCGTGGCCCGTATGCTGGGAATGGGAGTCGGCCTGGCGGCGTTGACCGTGCTCGGCTCGAGCAGGATCGAAGCACTGAGCGTCGTGCTGGTCGATCAGGCCGCGCGCGACGCTGTCCTGCCGCCGGCCCTCCGCGGACGGCCGCTCGAGGACTACCTGGTGGTCAGTGCGCTCGAAACCTGGGCAGCCGGACAGGCAGCCAGCATCCTGTCGCAGCTGTTCCTTGTCGCGGCAATCGTGTCGGCGGTCGCGATTCTCCCTA
The DNA here is from genome assembly GCA_051003655.1 of Candidatus Limnocylindrales bacterium. Taxonomy (GTDB): domain Bacteria; phylum Chloroflexota; class Limnocylindria; order Limnocylindrales; family CSP1-4; genus JALYGJ01. Next base: position 6,030 of record JBPCLD010000155.1, read on the forward strand.
CGCTCGCTATGCGCAATCGGCCGTCGGCCGTGCCTTCGGGGCTGCGCGAGCAGCATGAGGGCACGGATGCCGTCGACGGACCTTCAGGAGCCGGCATTGCAATCTGAGCCTGACGACGACGGCTCGCGCTCCCAGCAGCTGTGGGGTCTCGCCTGGAACGAGAAGGTCGGCATCCGCGAGATCAATACCTTCGAGGAGTTCAGCGACGTTTGCGCTGACCCGAACGCTCGCGTCTGGATCGACCTCCAGGATCCCGATCGCGACCTCCTGCTCGGCATTGGCAAGGCCCTCGACCTGCACCCTCTGGTAACGGAGGACATTCTCGAGCGCAACCAGCGGGCCAAGCTCGAGCAGACCGGCGTCATCGCGCACATCGTGATGTTCGCGCTTCGCTACGAGGGCGAGGTAGTCGCCCACGAGATGGACATCGTGCTCGGTAGGCGCTTCCTGCTCACATCTCACGACCAAGCCGTCAGTCCCCGTCAGGCGCCTTTCATGCGGCGCAACCCCGGCGCGCATCTGGCCGAGGGCGTCGATTACGTGTTGTGGAGCCTGGCCGACTGGCTGGTGGACGACTACTTCCCGGTTTTCGACAAGCTGGGCGATGAGATCGACGATCTCGAAGCCGACGTCATGAACCGGCCCAGCAGCTGGCTCGTCGAACGCTTGTTCGCCGTGCGCCGTGACCTGTTGAAGATTCGCCACACGGTCAGCCCGCAGCGCGAGATCTTCAACCAGCTGACCAACCGCGACCTGGCCTTGATCAGCCCGGAGCGGATCATCTATTTCCGAGACGTCTACGACCACCTCATCCGCCTGACGGACGAACTGGACACCTACCGCGAGCTGGTCGGTACGGCCCTCGACATGTACCTCTCGCAGGTCAACAACAACCTTTCCGAGGTCATGAAGCGGCTAACCGCGGTGACCGCCGTCCTTGCTGGTGCCGGAGCGTTGGCAGGCGTCTTCGGCATGAGCGAGGCAGGTCTGGCGCTCGGATTCGAGGACATGCGCTTCTGGCTCGTCACAGGGTTCATCGCGCTCGTCAGCGCTCTGGGCTTCGTCTATTTCCGTCGAATCGGCTGGATCTAACGCCGACCTAGCTCGGCAGGCAGACTCGCGGAACGGGGGTCGGATTTGCGTCGGCCCGATCGGCGGGTACCACGCTGAGCGGCCGCGCCGCCACCTGGAGCTTCGGGATTGTCCCTGACACGCCCTCGCTCGTCTGAAGAACGAGCATGTGGGTGCCCGGCGGCGGGCTGGCGAGCGATAGGTCCGTCGCGTGGCGCTTGACCTGGTACAGCTCATAGAGGTGGAGCAGGTTGTCGGACGTATATAACTCGATCAGGGTGCCGATCATCGACGCGCCGTCGTTGGCCCGCGACGCCTTGAGCACAGGCGCGAACATGCCCAGCTGAGCGTGGGCGTAGATATACGTCGCGCCATCCTGGCCAGGGTGAACGAACAGTGGCGAGAACATCGCGACGTCGCACAGTGGGTACAGGTCGACGTTGCCGGGCACGACAAGGTCGTCTGACACGACCGGCAGATCGATGTGGAGCGATGGGATACGGATCCGGGAGGCGTGCGCCTGCGGGCCCAGTGCCGGGCTCGGAGTGGCGTCCAGGCCAGGGGTTTCGGTCGGCCGCGGCCCATCCGTCGGCGTCTGCCTCGCGCTGGCCGTTGGGGTCGGGTTGAGCGGGATCAGTGGCGAGAGACGCGGGTCACCACCGGCGACGGGCTCAGGAGTCTGCGGATCGGGGAAGGACGACGGTGCATACGAAAGGGGGCCTGCCGTGATCAGCGTGACACTTGCCATAAGGAGAGCAGCAAGCAGGCGATCGACCAGCGGAATGAGCCTTCGCATTGGGCGGCCGATGCTAGCGCAGCATCCTTTTCTGAGCCGTAGTACATTCGGGGCGAATGCGCCGACCCGACATCCTCGGAGTTGTGGCGGCATTGGTCGTCGGAGGCATCCTCACGGTCCTCCTTCTCGCGAGCGCGGTTGCCTCGCCACCAGCGCTGCCGACGCCTCCACCGCCGAGTATCCCGCCCCTGCCGACGGGCACTCCTGTTGCGCCACGAACATTCGTGCCGACGACCCCTCCCGGGGAATCGCCGGGGCCAGTAGTCACGGTTGGCGAGCCTGCTCCACGCCTGCAGGTCACCCTGACCGACGGCAGCCTCTTCGACACCGCTGACTATGCCGGCCAGCCGCTCTGGATCAACTTCATGGCCACCTGGAGTCCCCAGAGCGCCACGGAGCTGCCGCTGATGCAGCGTTACCAGAACGACTATGAGGATCAGATGACCATCGTCGCCGTGGATGTTGGCGAAGACAGACAGACGGTGAGACAGTTCTTCAACGGGCTCGATGTCGGCCTGCCGGTCGGAGTCGACGAGGATGGCACCGCTCAGGCTGCGTGGGGCATCAACGCACTGCCCATGCACGTGTTCATCGATGCTGACGGAGTAGTTCAGGCGATCGTCTACGGTGGCGCGCCGCTCGAGGTGTGGGACGAGTCGATCTCATTGATCGTCCCTGACTTCGTTCCTCCCAGTGAGGAACCAGTCCCGCAGGAGTGACCGCTCCCGAGCTGAAGCCGATCTCTGTCCGTGCAGCGGTTGATTTGGCCGCCGCCCATCTCGCGAAACGACCACTCCTCGTGGTCAGCGACTTCGACGGCACCCTCAGCAACATCGTCAACGACCCATGGGGAGCTTCGATCCTGCCACTGGGTCGTCGAGCCCTGCGCACGCTCGCGGCGCTCGATGGTGTCCATGTCGTCGTCCTTTCGGGGCGTTCCGCGCGCGATGTGGCGGCCCGGGTGCGCGTGGGCGGCCTGAGCTATGTCGGAAATCACGGCATGGAGCGAGGGTTCGTGCCGCGCCGCGGCCGGGCCGAGCGGCTGGCGGCGGACGTCGACGAGGCCAGTCACGAGGCTGTCCATGCCGCCGAGAGGCTCGCCGACGAGCTGCCGCGGCTGGTCGGCGAGCCGTGGCTGATCGTCGAGCACAAGCCGCCCTCGGTAGCGGTGCACTGGCGACAGGCGCCGGACATCGAGGCCGCGGCCGCGCGCGTGATGGCCGCGGTCGAGCAGCTGGACCCGGATCACGTGCTGGAGCGCTTCGCCGGCCGACGGGTCCTGGAGCTGCGGCCACCCGGGGCCGTAGCCAAGGGCGAGGCGTTCGAGCGGATGGTGGAGGAGTGGCAGCCCGCGAGCGTGTTCCTGCTCGGGGACGACGTCTCGGACGCCCTGGCGTTCTCGGCGCTACGGAGGTTGCGCGCGGGGGGCGTCACGGATGGTGTCGCTGTCGCCGTTCAGGCGCGCGCCGAAGTGCCCCTGGCTGTCCTGGAAGCGGCGGACATCGTGCTCGCCTCACCACGGGAGGCGACGCGGTTCCTCTCCGCCCTGGCGCGCCGTCTCGTGGCTCAGAGCCCACGACGGTGATCGAGCTGCGCGAGGTCCGCGAGTCTGACCTCGACATCCTGTACGAGTTCCAGGGCGACCCCGTGGCCAGTGAGATGGCGGCGTTCCCCTCCCGCGACCGCGAAACGTATTACGCCCACACCCTGCGGAACCTCGCGAACCCGACCGGTGTCCTGCGCACGATCACCGTCGACGGCGATGTGGCGGGTGACATCGGCAGCTGGCTGGCCGGCGAACAGCGGCTGGTCGGCTACTGGATCGGGCGGCCCTTCTGGCGGCAGGGCGTGGCTACCGCCGCCCTGCTCGCGTTCGTTTCCGAGCTAGCGGAGCGTCCTTTGTACGCATGGGTGGCGACATCGAACCTTGCCTCAACACGCGTGCTCGAGAAGGCCGGCTTCGTCCCTACGGGAGACCCGATCGTCGGCGAGGACGGCGTGGAGGAGCGCCTCTTCATCCTGCGCTGATCAGGCCCGAAGCTCGGGGTTGAATTCGCGGACGGTGTCGCGCAGCTGACGTGACGGCGGGCGGCCGCCGCGCGCAACAGCAGTCAGGTCGCGCAGCTGACGGCTGAGCCACCAGGCGAGGTCCTCGCTGCGTACCGAAGCCCGTAGGCGGCGAAGCCGGGCGGCGCGCTCGTCCGAGGACATGTCGAGGCCGCGCTCGAGCATCTCCGCCGTACCGGCCACATCTGCGGCGCTGACGATCAGCGCATCTGAGGCGAGCTGCTCGGCGGCGCCGGCCGTCTCGGACAGGATCAGCGCAGCGTGGCTGACGATCGCGGCATCATTGGCGACGAGGTTCATCCCGTCCACGACAGGGTTCACCAGTACGACGTCGGCGAGCGACAGGGCCGCGATGGCCAGCGCATATTCGGTGCCGTCAAGCAGCCAGATCGGAGCGGCGTCGGGATCGGACATCCCATTCACGCGGGCAACGACCTCGCGCACCTCCGAGGCGTAGCGCGCGTACTCGGGCACGTTCTCGCGGCTGATCGAGGTGATGGCCAGGAACCGAACTGTCTTTCGGAGCTCGGGATGCCGCTTGAGCACCGCTTCGAAGGCAAGGAAGCCGCGCAGCACGTTCTTGGACGGCTCCAGCCGGTCAACGCGGACGATCAGCCGGGGCTTGCCGGCGCGCTCGAGCCGCTCGGACAGCTCCTTCTTGCGCCGTGCCACCTCCGGGCCGCGGGCAAACCTGGCCAGCGAGTCGGGGTCGATGGATATGGGGTAGGCGCGCACCCAGATGGTCCGCCCGCGCCATCGAACATGGCGGCCCGCAGGATCCACCCGCGCGTCACGCACGAACGCGTCCACCGAGGCAAGGAGGTTGGTCGCGTAACGATCGGTCTGCAGGCCGACGATGTCGTTGGCCAGCAGCCCCTCGAGGATTGCGCGGCGCAGGCCCTGCGGCAGCACCAGCCACGTGTCCACCGACGGCCACGGGATGTGGTTGAAGTGCAGCAACAGGCTGTCAGGCCGCTGGGCCCGAATGGTCGATGCCGCGAGGTAGAGGTGGTAGTCCTGGAGCAGCACGACAGGCCGGTCGTAACCCTTGGTCTGTTCCAGCACTGCCTCGGCGAAGGCATTGTTGACGACGCGGTAGCCGTTCTGCCACGCGTCGATCAGCTCATCGTCGACCGTCGGCTCGTAGGCCAGCGTATAGAGCTGGTGCTGCATGAACCATAGGAACGGGTTGGCGACCTTGCCGTAGTGCTGTTGCCAGGCGGCGCTCGGAACCTCGCGCATATCGAGCCGCAGATCCTGCCCGGGGAGCTGCTCCTCGATGCGCTCGAGAAGTTGCAGTTGGCGCTCGGTGGACTTGCCGCCCAGGACGGTGGCCGCCTCGCGATCGGCGGCATCCATGGCCGCGCTGATCCATGTGACTGGAGCGAGGCGGCCCACCTCGGCCAGCGCAGTGACCAGGCCGCCAGATCCGCGCTGGACGCGCCAGTCGCCGGACCGGCTCTTGCGAAAGCTCAGCGGGCCACGATTGGAGACGACGACCAGGCGCTCGCCGGGCTGAATGAGCGTGCTGACGTATTCGGCCAGCCGCGCTCCACGGTCGATCGGCACGACAGAACTTTCCATCGGCCTGTCGACCGATCTCTTCACTGGCTCACTGGTCACGCTGATCCCTAGAGCAGCGCGCGGGCCGCTTCCTCCGCGACGCCGATCACGGCCACGGTCACGGGCGGGATCAACCCTATGGCGATCGTCATGGCGGCGGCGATTCCGAGACCCGCCCGCGTCGCGCCACCCACGTGGACCTCGGCGACTCCCTCTTTGGCGTCGCGCATGTACATCCACACCACCACGCGCAGGTAGTAGAACGCCGCGGCTGCGGCGTTGAGCATCACCAGAACGGCGAGAAGGTTGAGCCAGCCGCCTACCTGGAGCGCGGGCACGATCACGTAGACCTTTGCCCAGAAGCCTGCGAGCGGTGGGATCCCCACCAGCGACAGCAGAAAAAGGGTCATCAGCAGCCCGAGCAGCGGCGCGCGTCTGCCCAGCCCGGCGAAGGTGTCGATCTGGCTGGTGACACCAGGGCGGCGCTGGAGAGCTGCCACGCAGGCGAACGCGCCCAGGTTCATGAACGAGTAGGCGACGCTGTAGAACAGGACCCCGAAGATCCCGGCGGCCGCGGCGGACGAGCCGTCGGGAGCGGCGCCGAACGCGGCCAGCCCGACGAGGATGTAGCCGGTGTGGGCGATCGAGCTGTAGGCCAGCATCCGCTTGATGTTGTCCTGGGTCAGCGCGACGAGATTGCCGAGGGTCATGGTCATGGCCGCCAGGACGACCACGAACGGCGTCCAGTCTTCCTTCAAGCCGCCCAGCGCCTCGACGAACAGACGAAGGATCAGCGCGAACGCCGCCACCTTGGGCCCGACCGAGAGGTAGCCCGTGACGGGCGTCGGTGAGCCTTGGTAGGCGTCTGGTGTCCAGTAGTGGAACGGTACGGCGGCGATCTTGAACGCGGCCCCGGTCGTCAGCAGGGCGAGGCCCATCAGGAGGCCAGGGGCAAGCACCGTGAAGCCCTGCTGCGAAATCGTCGCGGTGATGTCCGTCGCGATCTCGGCGATGTTCGTGCTGCCCGAGTAGCCGAACACGAGCACCAGCCCGAAGAGGAAGATTGCGCTCGAGAACGAACCGAGGAGGAAGTACTTGATCGCGCCCTCGGTCGAGAGGCCGTCGCGCTTGGCATAGCCGGCCAGCATGTAGCCTGGCAGAACGAGCAGCTCCAGCGCCAGGAAGAGGAGGAGCAGGTCGCGCGCGCCGCCGATCAGGAGTGCGCCGGTGATTGCAAAGATGAGCATCGCGGAGAACTCCGCAACCGGCAGGCCACGCGGGCGCAGATAATCCGGACCGAAGAGCAACGTCAGCAGGCAGATCGACAGCATCAACAGGTCGAGGAGCGCGGTCAGGCTGTCGCGCACGTAGGCGCCGCCGAATACCTCGACCGGGCCGTTTAGCAGCCCGATGTGGCCGTCGAAGACCTTGAACGGTCCGATCACGACGACCAGCGCCATGAGCACGAGCAGCCCACCCGCGGCGACGGTGGTCAGTACCCGGTCGCGATTGGGCCACGCGATGTCGATGATGATCATCAACATCGCGAGCAGCGCCAAACCAGCGGGCGGGATCAGCGCGAGCATCGTGTTCGGGTCGATCTGGAACATGCGCGGCCTACGGAGCGCCGGCCAGGGTCGCTGGCACGATGCGAGCCAGGATGTCACTCACCTGCGCCTGCCAGAGCTCGAGCAGGAGGCCCGGGAATACGCCAAAGGCGACGGTCAGGACGACCAGAGGCGCGAGCGTCAACACCTCGACCTTGGTCATGTCGGTGAGATGGTGGCCCAGTCCCCTGAGGAACTCGGACAGGTCGCCGAAGACGACACGCTGGTACATCCACAGGAGGTACGCGGCGGCGAGCATCATCGCCAGCGCAGCCACCGCGGCGACGACGGGCCAGTAATCGAACGAGCCGACCAGGACCAGGAACTCTCCGACGAAGCCGGCGAGGCCGGGCAGCGCGAGGCTGGCCAGCACGAAGAAGCCGAGCATCGCCGAGTACACCGGCAGGGTGCCGGCAAGGCCGCCCATCTTGGCGATCGTCCTGTCGTGCGTGCGTTCGTAGATCACGCCCACGAGCAGGAACAGGGCGCCGGTAATGATGCCGTGGCTGATCATCTGGAGCACCGCGCCATGAAGGCCCTGCTCCTGGAATATGAAGATGCCCAGGGTCACGAAGCCCATATGGCTGACCGAGCTATACGCGACCAGTTTCTTCAGGTCGGGCTGGACGAGGGCGACTATCGCGCCGTAGACGATCGCGATCAGCGACAGGATGATGATCAGCGGCGCCCACTGCTGCGCAGCGTCGGGGAACAACGGCACGTTGAAGCGGATCAGCCCATACGCGCCGAGCTTGAGCATCACCCCAGCCAGGATGACCGAGCCGGCGGTCGGCGCCTCCACGTGCGCGTCGGGTAGCCAGGTGTGGAACGGGAACATCGGGACCTTGATCGCGAAGGCCAGGAAGAAGCCGGCGAAGGCAAAGAACTGGAGCGTCGGGTCGAAGCCGAAGAGGCGCAACGACTCATAGTCGAAGGCGCCGGTCCACGAGCCGGTCTGGAGCTGATAGGTGTAGGCGACGGCCAGGATCGCGACCAGCATCAGCAGCGAACCGACAAGCGTGTAGAGCACGAACTTGATCGTTGCGTAGATGCGGTTTGCCCCGCCCCAGATGCCGATGATCAGGTACATCGGGACGAGGACGATCTCCCAGAAGATGTAGAAAAGGAACGTGTCCAGGGCGAGGAAGACGCCGACCATTCCGACCTCGAGCACGAGGAAGGCGATCATGTACTCCTTCACCCGGTCGACGATCGGCCCGAAGCTGGCCAGGATGCAGATGGCGGTCAGCGTCGTCGTCAGTACGACGAGGGCGAGCGAGATCCCGTCGACTCCGAGCTTGTACTGGATGCCGAACGCGGGCACCCAGTCGGCCTGTTCAACGAATTGGAAGCCCGTGGCGGTGTGATCGAAGCTGGCCAGGAGCAGCAATGACACGGCCCAGGTGAGCAGCGCCGTGCCGAGGGCAGCCCAGCGGATCCAGGTGAGGCGCTGACGAGGCAGGAGCGCAATAACCAGCGCGCCGGCGAGCGGCACGAAGGTGACCAGCGTGAGGACGGGAAGGCCGTTCATCAGCGGGCGACCACGAACATGTAGGTCACGGCCATGACCAGCAGACCAGCGGCAATGCCGAGCGCGTAGTTCTGCACTCGTCCCGTCTGGATCTGGCGGATGCCCTTGCCCGCGCCCTGGGTAAGAGAGGCGACGCCGTTGACGGTCCCGTCGATTACTCGGACGTCGAACCACCAGATCGCGCGCGCGACTGCGCCACCGAAGCGGACGAAGATGAGGTCGTTCAGATCGTCGAACCAGAACTTGGCGTACGAGGCGTTGTAGAGCGGCTGTAGGCGCGTGGTGACGCGCTCCACGCGGTCGCGCTGCTCACCTCGGCGGAAGATGCCGAACAGCCATATGCCGAGGCCCACGCCAAGCGCGGCCGCCGCGGCGCCGACTATCAGCAGCGCGCCGTCAACTCCGCCGATCTCGAATGCCGCGTGGTGGATGCCAAGGGTCTCGTTGGCGTGCTCGAACACCGGCTCGAGCCAGCCGTGGAGCAGGCCAGATCCGGGCGGAAAACCGATCGCCAGACCGAGCAGGATCGACGGGACAGCCAGGATGATCAGCGGCACGGTCATCGATCGCGGTGATTCGTGGATGTCCGGCTCGACGTGCGGATCGACGTGGCTCTCGCCGTAGAACGTCTTGCCCATCAGCCGGAACATGTAGAAGCCGGTCATCACGGCCACCACGACGCCGATCGCCCAAACCCACACGAAGCCGTTCTTGAAGCTCTCACCGAGGATCTCGTCCTTGCTCCAGAAGCCGGCCAGCGGTGGGATGCCGGCCAGGGCGATCGAGCCGATGAGCATCGTCCAGTGGGTGATGGGGATGCGTCGCCAGAGCGCGCCCATCTTGTTCATGTCCTGTTCCTCGTGCACCGCATGGATCACCGAGCCCGAGCCCAGGAACAGCAGGCCCTTGAAGAAGCCGTGCGTCACCAGGTGGAAGATCGCCGCCGTGAACGCACCGACGCCGAGCCCGGCGAACATATAACCGAGCTGGCTGAGCGTCGAGTACGCGAGCACGCGCTTGATGTCGCGTTGCGTGAAGGCGATGGACGCAGCAAGGATCGCGGTGAAGATGCCAACCGCGGCGACCAGGATCATCGCCTGCGGCGCCTCGGCAAAGATGGGATTGGCGCGGGCGACGAAGTAGACGCCGGCGTTCACCATCGTCGCGGCGTGGATCAGGGCACTGACCGGCGTCGGGCCCTCCATGGCATCGGGCAGCCAGACGTGGAGCGGAAACTGGGCGCTCTTGCCCATTGCGCCCATGAAGAGCAACAGCGCGATGCCGTTCATGTGCCACGCTTCGATCATCCCGCCATGGAGTGCTCCCGGTAGGAGCTCGAAGACGCCTGGGCCCGCTTCGGTCGAGAAGAAGTTGAGCGTGCCGACCGTCGTCCAGACCGCGGCGATGCCCAAGGCAAAGCCGAAGTCGCCGACGCGGTTGACGATGAAGGCCTTCTTCGCCGCCAGGGCCGCCGAACGTCGTGAATACCAGAAGCCGATCAGCAGGTAGCTGGACAAGCCGACCAGCTCCCACGCCGCAAACAGCAGCAGGAAGTTGTCCGCGAGGACCAGCAACAGCATGCTGAACATGAAGAAATTCAGGTAGGCGAAGAAGCGCCAGCGGCCCGGGTCGTGGGCCATGTACCCGATCGAATAGATGTGGACGAGCATGCCCACCGTCGTCACGACGAGCAGCACCACGGCGGTGAGCGCGTCGACGCCGAAGTTGACTGCCACGTTGAAGCTGCCGGCGGGGACCCAGTCGTAGAGCTGAAATGCAGGCCCTCGTGCCCAAATGCGCCGACGAAGAGCGCCTGGTACACGAGGTACATGGCGATGGCCCAGGTCAGCACCATGGCCGGCACCGCGATCATCCAGGCGCGCGCATACAGCCGCCGGCCGATCAGCGCTGTCAATGCGAAGCCGGCGATTGGCAGCGCCAGCAGCGCAACAACGAGGAGCTGCTCAGTGGCGAACGTGGCGGCGGTCGCCTCTCCCTCGAAAAGCGGCATCTACCCGGCCTTAATCACGCATGCTGGTGTACTCATCCACCAGCGGAGTCCGTTGGTTGCGGTAGATGGCGATCACGATCGCCAGACCGACTGTTGCCTCGGCCGCGGCGACGGCCATGACGAGCAGCGCGATCAGCGACGCGTGAGCCTGGAGCTGCGGAGTGAAGGCGCCAAACGCGATCGCCGCGAGGTTGACGGCGTTGAGCATCAGCTCGATCGACATGAGCATGGCGATCGCGTTGCGCCGCGCGAGGAAGCCGAAGGTGCCGATGGAGAACAGCAGGCCGGAAAGAACGAGGTAGGCGTCGAGGGAGTGGCTCATGGCTGGTCAACCGGGCTGGCGGCGAGCGGCGGTCGAACACGCAGTTGCATCGGTTCCGCCTCACCCGGGTCGGGTACGTCCTCGCGCTTGGCGAGGAACACCGCGCCGATGACCGCCGCGGTGAGCAGCACGGCGACGACTTGCAGCGAGAAGACGTACAGCCCGTCGCTGAAGAGGAGCATCGCAACTGCCTTTGTGTCCGAGTGGAGACGCAATGCGACTTGCAGCGGCCACTGGGTGTTGATCACGGCCGTGACGAGCAGGAACGCAAGGCCTACCGCTGCCAACGCGCCCGCCCATGCCTGGTGGTGGAAGACGAGCTGCGCGGGACCCGCCTTGGTCTGCGTGAGCATGATCGCGAACAGGATCAGGACGCTGATCGCGCCGATGTAGATCAGCACCTGCGCCGCCGCCACGACCACCGCGCCGGCGAGCACATAGATGCCGGCCAGGGCCGCGAAGGCCAGGATCATCGACAGTCCCGACCTGACGATGTCACGCCCGATGACCACGAATATCGCCGCTCCGAGCATGATGCCCGCGAGCAGCAGGAAGAGCAGGTCGTCCCAGGCCCAGTTAAGGAACGGGACGGTGGGCGGCAGACCCCAATCGTAGAGAGGCGCCCCTGCCGGCAATACCATCAGCCAGCCGGTGGCTGAGACCGGCTCGGACCGTCGCCGATTTCAAGCATCGCGTGGCCGTTGCCCGACGGGCCGTGCCCGTTTCCACCGGCGTGGTTGTGACCATCCCCCACGCCGTGGCCATTGCCGGCCGTTACGCCCGGCGGCAGCAGGGGCAGCATCCGGCCGGCGTCGATCATGCGGCCCTGATCGCGTGCGCGCTCGACCCAGTCGCGCTCCTTGCGGATCCAGCTGACCTCGGTGTCGCGATCGATGCTGCTTATGGCCAACAGGTCGATCAAGGGCTCCTCGCGGCTGGTATGCGACAGCTCGAAGTCGGGACCGCAGCGCAGCGCGTCGTAGGGGCACGCGTCTACACAGATGCCACACAGGATGCAGCGGCTCTCGTCGACCTCGTACTTCTCCAGCACGCGTGGCTTGGGCATCAGCGCGCCGGTCGGACAGGTCTCGGCGCAGCGCCCGCACGACACGCACGGAGTGGTATTGAGGCTCATGTCGA
>JBPCLD010000156.1:0-4211 GCA_051003655.1 Candidatus Limnocylindrales bacterium
CGCCGTTGTAGACGACATCCGAGAAGGTCCGCCCGGTGAGCACGGCCGATCGGGCCATGGGCAGCGAACGGAAGCGATCAATGATGCCCTTGCTCATGTCGTCGGCCATGCCGATCGCCGTGGTGGCTGTGGCGAATGCGATCGTCTGGGCGAAGATCCCGGGCATCAGGAACTCCTTGTAGTCGCCACCGCCAGGCAGCGGGATGGCGCCGCCGAACACGAATGCGAACAGCACCACGAACATGACCGACTGGATGATTGCGAAGATCGCCAGCTCGGGAATGCGCGGCACGCGCTTCAGGTAGCGCCAGGCCAGGATCAGCCCATCACGGAGGGCCTGGCGTGCACCACCGGTCCCGCGCTGGGCGATGCCGGTATCGGCAACGATCGCCGCGCTCACGCTGCCGCCTTCATCGCTTCGTACCCTTCCCGTTCCTCGGCGGCGTGGCCGGTCAGGCTCAGGAACACGTCGTCGAGGGTTGGTCGGTGCAGGCCGACGTCATCGATCTCGATGTGCTCGGCCGCAAGCTGGCGGACGAGTGACATGAGACCGTCAGCGCCGCCATTGGTAGCGATCGACAGCCTGCGCCTGTGTTCGTCGATCGTGACGTGGGGCATCGTGGTGTCCAGTTCGGCCATCATCTCGGCTACTCGCGCTATAACGTCCGCACGGCGGACGACGACATCGATGCGCTCGCCGCCAACCTGGCTCTTCAGCTCGTCGGACGTGCCGCGGGCAATGATCTTTCCCTTGTCGACAACCGCAATGGTGTCGGCCAGCTCGTCCGCCTCCTCGAGATACTGGGTCGTCAGCAGCAGCGTCGTGCCCTGCTTGACGAGGCCGCGGATCACGTCCCACATGCCGAGTCGGCTGCGCGGGTCAAGGCCAGTCGTCGGCTCGTCCATGAAGAGCACGCTCGGGCGGCCGATCAACGCGCTGGCGAGGTCGAGACGCCGGCGCATGCCACCTGAGTATGTTTTGACCACCCGATCGGCGGCGTCCGACAGCTCGAACCACTCGAGCAACTCGGCGGCACGGGCGCGAGCCGGGTCGTTGTCGAGCTGGTACAGGCGGCCGAACATCCATAGGTTTTCGCGCCCGGTCAGGTTCTCGTCCACGGCCGCGTACTGGCCGGAGAGGCCGATCACCGAGCGCACCCGCTGCGCCTGGCGGACAACGTCGAAACCGGCCACGGACGCTGTGCCGGCGTCGGGCTTGAGCAACGTGGCCAGGATCCGGACGGCCGTTGTCTTGCCGGCACCGTTCGGCCCGAGCAGGCCCAGGACCGTGCCTTCCTCGACGGCCAGATCGATGCCGTCGAGCGCGCGGACCTCGCTTTTGCGCGACTTGTAGATCTTGACCAGGCCCTCGGCCAGGATGACGCTCATGCGGTGACGGAACCCTCGATCAGTGACCTTTGCGACGCACGGAAGTCGCACTCGGCACGGTGGTTACCTTCGCATATCTCGCCCGAATCGGCCGATGTGCCGCTCGCCGCTAGCGGTCCGGTCGCTCGTTGCGCTGGGCCGCCTCGGCGGCTTTCTCAGCCCGACGGGTACGCGTTTCTGGTCGCTTGGCCAGCGCCATCGACGAGAGTACGAAGCGCTTCGCGCCGTCCGGCCAGGCATCCCAATTCGCGCGCGCCTTCGGGCGGGAATCGAGCGCCGCGTTCAGCTCGGTGGGCACTTCCAGCCGATCGACCGAGTCGAAGATGTTCCAGCTTCCGTCCGCCTTCGCCCGTTCGATCGCGGCGCGCCCAGCCTCCCTCATCAGCCCTGCCGCGGTCATCTGTTCGACGCGCCGCTTGTTGTAGCGCGACCACGGGCTGCCCTCACGGCGCGGTGAGAAATAGAGCTTCGAGCGACGCTCATCGACGGAGCCCGCTTGGCCGTCGATCCAGCCGAAGCACAGCGCTTCCTGGATGGCCGACTCGTAGTCGATCTGCGGCAGGCCCGACTCTGGACGCCCTGTCACCAGCCACGCTCCATCCGATCTCGCGTGATTCTTCGCCAGCCACTTACGCCATTCCTGCCTGTCGGCGGGTTCCACGCACGGCGCCTTGTCCAGCTTCATGAGCAGTGCCCTGGCCTCAGATTCGGCCGCGCCAGTTGCCGACCGCTTCAAACGTCATCGGCACGTCGACCAGGATCAGCTCACTGGTCTGCTCGGCGATGATCGAGACCTGTTCCTGGTCGGTGATCTTGGCCGCGTCGCCGTTGCCCAGCGCCGTATCCGCGAGCCGCACCGCGCCGTCGATTACGTACAGGTACGCGCCGCGGCCGAGGCTGAGCCGGTGGGCGACCTCGACCTCCGGGTCCAGCCGAGCGACGTGAACCGTGGCGTCCTGGTGGACCTTGACAACGTCGCCACCCTTCGGACCAATGACCTTGAGCAGCCTGTTCGTTCGGTCGTCCTTGGTGAACACGCGCTGCTCTACCGCCGGCGCCAGATCGGGCGTGTCGGGCAGGATCCAGATCTGGATGAAGCGCATTGGGTCCGTCTTGGATGCGTTGAGCTCGGAGTGCAGGGCACCGGAGCCGAGCGTCATCCGCTGCACGGACCCGGCCGCCAGGGGACCGAATGGGCCGCCGACGTTGTCCTCGTGGCCGAACAGGCCCTCGACGACGTACGTCAGGCCCTCGACGTCACGGTGTGGGTGCAGCGGCCAGACCGCGCCCGGGATCAGCCGGTCGTCGTTGAATACCCGCATCGCCCCGAAGCTGTCGTTCTCCGAGTCGCGGTACGAGTCGAACGAGAAGTGCCAGCGGGCGTTGAACCAGCCGCCGTCGGTCTCGTGGATGTCACGATCGCGACGAACTTTGATCATTGGTGAAGACTACGGCCCGTGGACATGAAGCGGCGTGATCGACTCCTGTTCGGCATCTCGGTCACGCCCTATGCGGAGCAGTACCGGGAGATCGTCCAGCACGTTCTCGCAGCCGAGGGCGGCGGCCTTGACGTGGTCGGTATCCAGGACCATCCCTACCAGCGCCGATTCCTGGACACGTTCGCCCTGATCGGCCACCTGCTGGCGCGGACCGAGCGGCTGCGCTTCTTCCCCGACGTCGCCAGCCTGCCGATGCGCCCGCCGGCGATGATGGCGAAGGCCGCCGCGGCGCTCGACCTGATGAGCGGTGGAAGGTTCGAGCTGGGCATTGGGGCGGGCGGGTTCTGGGACGCGATCGGCGGCATGGGTGGCGTTGTTCGCGAACGCGGCGAGCGACTCCCGGCACTCGAGGAAGCGATCGAGATCATTCGCGCCGCGCTCGACGTCGGGCCAGAACGGCGCGTTGTTCGCGGCCCGGGGCCCTATTACCCGGTGCCCGCGTACCCGCCCGGGCCGGCTCCGGCCCACCGCATCGAGATCTGGGTCGGGGCGATGTCTCCCGGCGCTCTTCGGCTGATCGGTCGCCTGGCTGACGGTTGGGTGCCCGGCGGCGGCGCACCGCGCATCGCGGAATTTGCGGCGCTCAACACCCTGATTGCCGAAGCAGCGCTTGCCCCGGGCGTGATCCGAAAGGCCATTCGACGAGTCGTGAACATCGGCGGTTCGATAACCGACGGGGAGCGCGGCGACGGCCCGCTGAACGGTCCGCCTGCGGAGTGGATTGACACCCTGACCCAGTGGGGAAACGACCTCGGTATCGACGGCTTTGTCTTCTGGCCGCCTGACGACGGCACGGACCAGATCGAGCGTTTCGCGGCCGAGATCGTACCCGCCGTCCGTCAGCACTTCGCGGCGCGCGACTGATCCGGCCTCCGCCGGTACGATTCCGTTGCCGTGAATTCCGAAACCACCCAGTCCACTGACCCGGCCGCTGCACTGCCTATCTCGGCACTGCGTGAGCGGCTGGCCGGCCGGGTGATCCTGCCCACTGACGCGGAGTACGACGCGGCGCGGGTAGTCATGCCCGGTATCGTCGACGGGCATCCGGGGCTGATCGTGCGCGTTGCCAACGCCGCGGACATCGCCCGCGCTATCGAGTTCGCCCGCCAGAGTGGGCTCGAGGTGGCCGTTCGCAGCGGGGGTCACAGCATCCACGGCACGACCAGCGGCGGTCTCGTCATCGACGTCCGCGACATGAAGGCCCTCGATATTGACGCCGCCGCCGGCACCTGCTGGGCGGAGATTGGCCTAACGGCGGCTGAGGTGACGAGCGCGGCGTGGGAGCAGGGTCTGGTGATCGGGTTCGGCGACACGGGATCAGTC
>JBPCLD010000157.1:0-4675 GCA_051003655.1 Candidatus Limnocylindrales bacterium
CTGGGTACCTTCTCGACGTACGGCCTCGAGGCCTGCTACGACTTCCACAACTACGACACCCTCGACAGCCGGCGGGTGGACCTGGGCGCAGGCGTCGTGGGTCGATCGATCGTCTACTACAACCCCACGACGAAGGCCAACTGGACAGCCGTCTACTGGGAATGGCCCGTTGTCGTTGGCGGCACAGAGCGCTACGAGCGGGTCATCCTCAACATGATCAGCGCGAGCGAGGTCTCTCTGCCGCTCGTGCCAGGGTCGACTGGGCCGTTCGCCGCCCTCCAGCTCGCGATCGCAGCGGCTCTCGGCGGTTCGGCGGGTGAGCTCACGGACCCGGCATTCCTGCGGACGAGGGATTTCCTGGTCGGCTTCGGGCGCGACCTCGTGACTGCCAGAACGGACGCGACGGCACGCCTTGGCGCCGGCCCATCGGTCGCAGGTCCCTAGCGGTCCGCGGCGCAATGATGTCGGACGCGTTGCCCGAGTTCGTCCACGCCCTGTTCCCCGCGTGGCTCTACTACGGCAGCATGCTGTGCCTCGTTGCCGGCAATTTCCTGTTCGTTTATGGGGCCATGGTGAGTGCCCGCTCGACCGGTCGTCCGGACCTCGTCCTCGCCGCGATCCTCGTGCCGATCTACTGGCTGATGATGTCGGTCGCGGCGATCAAGGCGCTGGTTCAACTCATCAGCGCTCCATCCTTCTGGGAGAAGACGACGCACGGACTGGACCTCAAGGCATCCGCCTCGGGGAGCGAGGTTCGCCGTGCTGTCCCTTAACCGAGTCATTCCGCGGCCCGCCGTGCGGTTCGGGGGGCATTCTCGGATCGGCTCTCGTCCCGTCCTTGGGTTCATCGCTCTCGCGGCGGGGTTTGTAGCGGTCGCTGCGATCCTCGTGTTTGGCTACGGAATCATTGTTCCGGACGCCTGGGCGCGTCTGGCAAACGGCTATTACGTGCTGTTCTCGCGGGACCCGCACCTGGCCGCCGTCGGGTTTGTATGGAGCCCGCTGCCGTCACTTGCCGTGCTTCCGCTGCTCCTTCTGTCGCCGGCCTGGCCCGCGCTCGCTCGAGATGCCTTCGCCGCGAACATCATGTCGGCGTTGTTCATGGCCGGAGCAGCGGTGCAACTCTTCCGCACGGCCCGCGATCTTGGTACCTCCTCGCGTATCTCGCTGGTCATTGTCGCGCTCTTCGTGGCCAACCCGATGATCCTGTATCACGCCGCAAACGGCCTCAGCGAAGCAGCATTCCTGTTCTTTCTGATCGGGGCGGCGCGGTACCTCATCCGCTGGACTCGGACCGACTCGGTTGGCGATCTTGCGGCCCTCGGATGCTCCCTCGGTCTGGCGTACCTCACGCGGTTCGAGGCGATCGCGGCCGGCGCGGGCGCGGTCATTTTGGTCGCGGTCCTGGCCTTCGGCCGGAGCTCAGGCAGGCGGCATGACGCGGCGATCCGGGGCATCGCGGACGCTGCAATCGTGGCGATGCCCATCTCCTTCGTCGTCCTCGGCTGGGCCTTCGCCAGCTGGCTGATCGTGGGTGACGCGCTCGCCTCATTTACTGCGGCTGCCGGCGCGGCACAGGCCATTCAGAGCGACACGACCCTGCTCGAGTCGACCGGGCAGTTCGAGTTGACTAGCCTCGAGCACGTCGTTCGCCAGGTTCTCGCACTTCAGCCCTTCATCCTGCCGATCCTGGGGATCGCGGCCGTGCTCGGCGTGATACGCCGGGACGCCCGGGCGCTGGCGATTCTCGCCACCGTCGGCATCATCGCGCTGGTCGAAATCGTGTTCGTTCTCCGTGGCACGGTTCCCGGCTGGTTTCGTTACCAGATTGCGTGGGTCCCATTGGGATTGCTGCTGGCGGCGTCAGCGATCGGCAACATGGATGGCCGCCTCCAATGGGGCCGGCACGGTTGGGCCCAAGCCGGTCGCCTTGCAATCAGCGCTACCCTCCTCGCAGCGATCGCCGCCGCACCGATCAGCACCGTCCTTCTGATGACGGACCGGCGGCTCGGCGGGTTCGAGTCCTACATGCTGAGCCCCATGCTCGAGTCACCGGCCAGTGACCGGGCGCAGCGAGCCCGGGAGCTGGCGAACCTCGCGCGCCAGCTATCCGCCTTCCTCGACCGTCAGGGGTTGCCCCCGGGGTCGGTGCTCATCGACGCGTCGACGGGCTTCCCGGTGATCGCAACGTCAACGAACCCGCGACAGTTTCTGGCCACGCCGGATCGCGCCTTCATGGCAACTCTCTCTGATCCTGTCGCGTTTGGCGTGCGCTACATCGTTGTCGCCAAAACGCAGCTTCAAACCATCGACCTCATCAACCGACAACACCCGGGGATCTATGAGACCGGTGCCAACATCGGTCGGATCACCTCAGAGTTCGCGGGCGTGATGAGCTCGTGGCGGATCGTGGAGGTCAGTCAATGAATCGCAACGGCGTGAGGCCGCGCTCGCGGCCTCCCGGGCAGCGTCTGGCGCCCGTCCTGTCGGTCGTCGTGCCAGCCTATGAAAGCGCTGCGTACATCGGCGCGACCGTGGCGAAGCTCATCCACTTCTTCACCATCAACGATGTCCATGGCGAAGTCGTGGTGGTCGATGACGGCAGCCGTGATGACACCGCCGCGGTCGCCGCGTCGGCAGGTGCCTCAACGATCCGTCAGGATCGAAATCGCGGCAAGGGGGCGGCGCTGCGAATCGGGATGCTCGCGGCGCGCGGTGACGTCCGCGCGTTCACTGACGCCGATCTG
The DNA here is from genome assembly GCA_051003655.1 of Candidatus Limnocylindrales bacterium. Taxonomy (GTDB): domain Bacteria; phylum Chloroflexota; class Limnocylindria; order Limnocylindrales; family CSP1-4; genus JALYGJ01. The sequence goes on from JBPCLD010000157.1 coordinate 2,748, forward strand.
CCGTACGGCACGGCGCCGCTCTACCCCGCGATGCAGTGCATCATCGAGCGGCGGTTTCACGCCGTCCTCGGCGATCGGACCCTGCCCGGCTCGTCCTACGAGAGTGCGCGGGCGTCGCGCGCGATCGTTTCGTCAGCCGCAAGCTTCGTGTTCCGGACGCTTGTGACGGGTGGCATCTACGACACGCAGTGCGGCTTCAAGGCATTCCGAGGCGACGTGGCCAAGGAAATCTTCTCGATGACCCGGATCGACGGTTTTGCAATCGACGTCGAGTTGATCTATCTCCTGCTCAAGCATCGACTCGACATCAAGCGCCTCCCGGTGCAACTTGAGCGAAACGCGAAGAGTTCCGTCCGCGTGATCCGGGATAGTTCACGTGCCTTCGTTGACATCGCCCGAATGCGAACGGCATCAGCATCCGGCAAGTACCGGAGTGACTACCTCGTCGAGTGCTTGAAGACGGACATGCTCGCGGACGAAGCCCACTGGTCGATCGGGCATCCTGATCTGGCCGCCGGCCCGCGCCAGGCACTTGAGTCAGGAGCCGGACATGTCCCACACGCGGTGTTGGCCGCGCTTCCAGCCGATCGCGGAGCCTCATGACGATCGCGCCCTCAACTGAGGCAATTCCAACCGTAGGGGCTCGCCAGGTTGCGCCGGCGCCGCGCCAGTGCGTCGTGTGCGCTGGCCGCAGCTTCGGGCCGCTTCTCACAATGGACGGGTTCCACATCGTCTCGTGTACGGACTGCGGCGTACGGTTTCTCGAACCGCAGCCGAGTGCCACGGACCTCAGGCGTATCTACGATGCCGGCTACTTCGCGAATGGCGACTCAGGCTGCCGAGGTTACGAGGCGTATGCAGCGGAGGAGGACAATATTCGGCGAACGTTTCGGGACCGCCTGACCGACCTGCCGCAACGGCGGGGCCGGCTGCTCGACGTCGGCGCGGCCACCGGTTTCTTCGTCGATGAGGCGGCCGCCGCGGGCTGGGAGGCTTCTGGTGTAGAGCCGAGCGCTTGGGCCGCGTCACATGCGCGAGAACGCCTCGGCGTCGAGGTCATCACGGGGACTCTGGAGGAGACCGCTTACCCCACGTCAGCATTCGACGTCGTGACCATGTGGGAAGTGATCGAGCACCTGCCGGATCCGCGGGCCACGCTCAGGGAGGTGCATCGCATTCTCCGCCCCGGAGGCCAGCTGGTGTTGTCGACGCCCGATGCGGGCAGCGTGGCGGCACGGATCAGCGGCCGCCATTGGCTTGGCTGGCGCAAGGTGCCCGAGCATCTGTACTTCTTCGATTGCCCAAACCTCGACAGGCTGCTCGTCGAATGCGGCTTCAACCCTGTGCGTCACCGCTACGCCAGCCTGACCGTGTCCGTGGGCTTTGCGTTGGATCGGCTCGGTGCCCTGCTGGGCATGTCGCGGATTCCGCTGCCGGCGGCCATCCGCAACCGGTCCGCTCGAGTAAACCCATTCTATGACCTGCTGATCGTCGCGGATCGGGCATGAGGTCATCGAGCATGCTATTTCCCGGACGCGGCGTGCGTCGATAGGCAAGGCCTCGCGGACGCGAAAGAGCCTGGCTCGGGCCCGCCATGATCTGACCGGTCCTGGCTGAGGCTGGACGTCTACGGCGTTCTCAGGACATCCAGCAGCGGGTCGCCGCTCGTGACCAGATAGTCCTCGTAGAGCCGCTGCGCGGGGTCCGACCACGCCCAGACGGAGTGGCCCACCACGCCTGCCGCTCGCTGGGTGCTGATCTTGGCTGCCAGGAAATCGGCCCGGCGTTGCTTGTCTCCACCCAACGCCGCGAGCTTGATGCCGACCTCGCCCACGAACAACGGCTTGCCGCATGTGGCACACTGCTTCAGTCCAAAAACCAAGCCATTCCAACGGTCGCCGGGCATGGTGTTGAGTGGGTAGTCGTGG
>JBPCLD010000158.1:0-6199 GCA_051003655.1 Candidatus Limnocylindrales bacterium
CGCGCGAAGGTAGAAGGCGGACACGGGGGTGGGGTTCGGAGTTGTGTGTGGGCTGGGTGATGGCACGGCAGACGACACGGGAGTCGGACTTGGCGACGCGGTAGAGCTGCCGCCACAGGCCGCGAAAGCGAGCGTGAGCAACATTAGGGCCATGGTCTTGTGCATGTGCCCACAACGCGAAGGCACCGTCAGTGGTTCCATTTGGGTCAGAATCATGCCCTTGGATGAAATCGATTTCACGGGCGTGCAGGTCCTCACTTTCGACTCAGCGAATCGATGGCTGAGGTGTGCCGGACCTACGGCACAGGTCCAACGCCCGAGCAGATGGCTGCGTTCGGCGGTTCCGTGGCCGAGTGGCCCACGTTTCCAGACTCGGCCGAGGCACTGGCCCGCCTGAACCTTCGTTTCCGACTGGGTGTCATCACCAATGGCGACGACGACCTGTTCGCCTTCTCAAATGCGCGCCTCGGCCAACGGTTCGAGTGGACCATCACCGCTCAACAAGCCGGGTCGTACAAGCCGAGCACGCACAATTTGAGCTCGCGTTCGAGCGAATTGATCGGCCGCGAGACAGTATCGTTCACGTCGCCCAGAGCATCTACCACGACCATGTCACGGCCAGGAAGCTCGGACTCAGGACCGTTTGGATAAACCGCCGCCATGGTCGATCGAGTACGGGAGCCACTCCACCTGCAGATGGCCAGCCGGACCTGACGTTTCCCGACATGGCCACATTCGCTGCCGCCGTCATGGGTACGAACAACGAGGTCGGGGCACGAGGAGGCTAGTGCCGCGACACGGCAGCGGCGACAATCTCGACCGAGGGGTCGACTGACACCGGAGGAAGTGATGGTTCGTGGGAGTCGTGTCGCATATGTCGTGCTTGCGTGGACGTTCGTGGCCGGAATGGTGGTGCAGGTGTTCCTGATCGGCCTTGGACTTCTCGGCAGGCAGCCGTCGGGCACGACGCTCCACCGCGACTTCGGTTGGCTCCTGCATCTCATACCGCTGTTGGTACTGCTGTTCGCCGCCCTGTCGCGGGCCGGCAAGCGCCACTGGCAGTGGGCACTCGCTCTCGCGGTCGTCGTCCTCCTCATCCCGATATTCGTGACGCTGCGCGATACCATGCCCGTGCTCGCCGCCCTGCACCCTGTTGCAGCCGTCCTCGCCTTCCCGATCTCGCTTGTCGTTGCGTTGAACTCGCTCAAGGCCCTCCGCGAACGAGCGCCCACGCAGCGGCCGCTGACCGGCTAGGGCGCGGAAAGCTGCCGGCCACCGATCGTCCGCCACTGGTCGTCGCGAAATACGGCGGGTCCAGCCTGGCGACCCCGCAGCTCATCGGGGTCGTCGCGGACACTCTCGCAGCCGACCGAGCGGATGGTGCCCAGCGCGTCGTCGTTGTGTCGGCGATGGGGGACACGACCGACGACCTGCTCGCGCTCGCGGCGCAGATTAGCGACCTGCCCGACGCGCGGGAGCTCGACCTGCTCCTGGCCACCGGCGAGCAGATAAGCGCGGCGCTGCTCGTGATGGCGCTCCACGGACGCGGCATAGAGGCGGTCAGCCTGACCGGGCCGCAGGCAGGGATCCAGACCGACGGGCTACACGGCCGTGCACGTATCACCGCCGTCGAGCCGGAGCGCATCCAGCGCGAGCTAGACGCAGGCCGAATCGCGGTGGTGGCCGGCTTCCAGGGTTCGACCGGTGCTGAGATCGCGACGCTCGGTCGTGGTGGATCCGATACCAGTGCCGTCGCCTTGGCCGTTGCAATGGGCGCGCTGAGATGCGAGATCTTCACCGACGTCGATGGGGTTTACAGCGCGGATCCGCGCCTCGTGCCCGACGCTCGGCAGCTGCCCGAGATCGGCTTCGAGGAGATGCTCGAGCTGGCCCACCAGGGTGCCAACATTCTTCAGTCTCGCTCGGTCGAGCTGGCCTGGGTCCACGGTCTTGAGTTGGCGGTGCGCAGGACTGGCGGCAACGGACCAGGGACAACAATCAGGGAGGTCGACGTAATGGAAAACCGTCAGAAGGTTCGCGGCATCGCCACCGATGACGGCCTGGCCAAGGTGACACTGCTCGATCTGGGTGACCGACCGGGCATGGCTGCAACCGTCTTTGCGCCGCTGGCCGAGGCCGGCATCCCGGTCGATGGCATCGTCCAGAACGTCGGCCGTCAGGGCACCGCGGACCTCTCGTTCATCATCCGTGACGCGGACCGGGCACGGGCTGAGAATCTGCTGCGACGGCTGCTGCCAGAGCTCGGCGCCCGCGACCTGGCAGTCGCGGCCGGGCTGGCCAAGGTGAGCATCGTGGGTGCCGGCATCCATAGCACGCCGGGCTACCCGGCCCGGATGTTCGCAGCTCTCGGAGAGGCGGGCGTGAACATCGAGATGATCATGACCTCCGATATTCGATTCACGTGCGTGATCGACCGGAAGCACCTTGGGGCCGCTGCCCAAGCACTTCATCGCGCGTTTCAGCTGGAGCAGGCGTGAGTGGTGTCGCCGGCGACCGGCCCTCGGTGGCGGTGGTCGGCGCGACTGGCCTGGTCGGCAAAACTATGCTGCGCGTGCTGTTCGAGCGTGGATTTCCCGCGCGCGAGGTGCGGGCATTGGCGAGCGCCCGCTCGGCGGGCAGCGATCTGAATGTGGACGGCCGATTGTTCACCGTCGCGGAGGCGACGGCCGAAGCCTTCGACGGGGTCGACATTGCGCTGTTCTCGGCCGGCGCTGATCAGTCCCGAACGCTGGCACCGTTGGCGGTCGAGCGTGGCGCTGTCGTCATCGACAACTCGTCAGCCTGGCGGATGGAGCCGGAGGTGCCCCTGGTCGTCAGCCAGGTGAACCCCGACGACCTGAGCTGGCACAAGGGGATCATCGCCAACCCGAACTGCTCCACGATGCAGCTCGCGCCCCTGCTGGCCGCGCTCCGAGACGCGGTCGGGCTGCGAAGGGTGATCGTGGACACGTACCAGTCGGTATCGGGAACGGGAAGCGAAGCCATCGAGGAGATGGAGGGCCAGGTGCGCGCGCACGTCGCGGGCGAGCAACCCGTCGCTTCGGTATACCCGCACCCCATCGCGTTCAACGCGCTGCCCGAGATCGATACGTTCATGGACAACGGCTATACCCGCGAAGAGTGGAAGATGGTCGCCGAATCGCGCAAGATCCTGCACCTGCCCGACCTGGCCGTGTCCTGTACGTGTGTGCGTGTTCCGGTGCTGATCAGCCACTCGGAGGCGGTCCACGTTGAGACGGTGCGGCCGATCTCGCCCGTGGAAGCCCGTGACCTGTTCGGCGCGGTTACCGGCGTGGAGGTCGTCGACGAGCCTGCGTCGCACCACTATCCGCTTGCGATGAAGGCGGCCGGCAGAGACGAGATCTTCGTCGGGCGGTTGCGCGCCGACGCGTCGCTGCCCGAGGGCCGCGGCCTGGCGTTCTGGGTGGTGGCGGACAACCTGCGCAAAGGCGCCGCATTGAACGCCGTGGAGCTGGCCGAGCTGATGGTGGCACGCGGCGCCGCAAGCGACGCCCAATAGCGCGCAGCCGCGGAGCTGCGGCGGAAATGGCTCCGGCGGTAGGATTCGAACCTACGACATGGCGGTTAACAGCCGCCCGCTCTACCACTGAGCTACGCCGGAATGCATGCGTCGACCACTGACGGAGATCAGGGGACGGACGCGATTATAGGACGTGGTGTCAGGCGGTCCGGGAATCGCCCTTAAACCCCGCCGCGGCATGTAGAGCGTCCGGCGGCGTGGATACTCACACCGATGTCGCTGATGTCCGTCGAAGAGCTCGCGCACCGGCTGCCCGATCCGAGGCTGCGCATCGTCGACACACGCTGGTACCTCCAGCGCCCCGGCGATGGGCGAGCGGCGTATGCGGCTGGGCACATCCCCGGCGCCATACATCTGGACCTGGACTCTGACCTGAGCGCTGCCACTGGCCCGGGACGGCATCCCCTCCCCGACCCGACCGAGTTTTGCGCCCGAATTGAGGCTTACGGGATAGGCACGGACGACATGGTTGTCGCGTATGACGACGCGGGCGGCACGACGGCCGCGCGTTTGTGGTGGATGCTCGACAACCTGGGCCACCACAATGTCTTAGTGTTGGACGGTGGCATCCAGGCCTGGGCCGCGGCCGGTAACGAGCTCGCAACCGATGAGACCCACTGGCACGCGGCGTCGCTAACGCTGCGCGACGACTGGCGCAACGTGATCGATCGGGATGAGCTCAGCGCGCGGCTCGGAGAGGTAACTCTTCTTGATGCTCGAGCGCCAGATAGATACCGCGGTGAAGTCGAGCCGATTGACCCCAAGGCCGGCCACATTCCAACGGCCCTCAGCGCGCCAGCATCGGCGAACCTCGATCCGCACGGGCGCCTGTTGCCGGCGATCCGGCTCCGAGGCCGCTATTCAGCGCTGGCCGTCCCGGGCCAGCCGCTCGTGACGTCGTGCGGCAGCGGCACGACCGCATGCCACCACGCGCTAGCGATGCGCGTCGCCGGTCTGCCCGACCCGCTCCTGTACGTTGGCTCGTTCAGCGACTGGAGCGAGGCCGATATGCCGGTGGCAGTTGGGGACGCACCGGGCGAGCCACTGGCTGGCGCTCGCCGATGACTGAACAGGAGGGGCCGCGCCTTCCGGTGATCCGCGGTGAGCGTGTCTACCTGCGCGCGTCGGAGCGATCTGACGTCCCCACGTTCGTGCGTTGGTTCAACGATTCAGAGACCCTGTCGTACCTATCGATGCGCGCCCCGATGAGCGAGGCGGGTGAACAGCAGTGGTTCACTGAGATGCTGGCGCACGAAGGCAAGACTGCCTATCACTTCGTCATGTGCCGCCTCGAGGACGACCGGCCCATCGGCACCATCGGGCTCTTCAGCGTGGATACGGTCAATGGCAACGCGGGGATCGGCATCGGCATCGGCGAGAAGTCGCTCTGGGGTAAGGGCTACGGCACCGACGCGATGTTCGCGCTGCTTGATTTCGGCTTCGGCCAGCTGCGTCTGGAGCGCATGTGGCTCGAGGTCTGCGACTACAACGCCCGCGCTCGCCGGTCATACGAGAAGTGCGGCTTCGTCCTCGAGGGCACCGAGCGCCACGCGATCTTCAAGCGCGGGCAGTACCACGACGTCTACCTGATGTCGATCCTGCGCGACGAATGGGCCGCGCAGACACGCAAGAAGATGTGGGAGTACGACTCGCGATGACCGACGCGACAGGCGGGTAAGCCGCGGTTCAGCGGGGCTTGCCCTCGCGAAGGACGGCGATCGATTTCTCGATTCGGCGCCGGCGAGTGTCATCGGTCTTGGCGCCCGTGACCTGCGCAACGTGGTAGCCCTTCATGCTGTTCGACAGCTTGTCGAAGGTTTCGCTGGCCTTCGGCTCGGCTTCGAAGGCAGCCGCCAGATCGGCCGGGATATCGACCGTTCGCGGCTCGCGGTCGACTTCGATCTCGACGTCGATCTCGTCTCCGCCGCGCATGCCCGACGCCGCTCGGTGGTCGGCATTGAAGCCAACCATGAAGGTGCCGTCGACCGTGGCCACTGTGCTCCGGTAGCTGTACCCGTTGACCGTGAGCTTGACCGGTGGCTTCTTGCCTGCGCCGAGCCCCTCGATGACCTCGTTGGGGATCTTAATGCCGGTGGCGGTCTTTTCGTTCTGTTTGATCGTCGTGTGGAACTTCATTCGCTGATCGTATTCGCCGCCAGGTCGCGCAGCGTCGTCACGGTTCGCCAGTTGCGCACCGTTATCGGTTGGCCGGCATGGCGGTTCACCTCGACCGGAAGCCGCACCCGCCCGTAGCCGTTGAGCAGATGCATGTAGATCTGCCGGCCGTGGACGGCAAGCTTCTCCTGTGCGAAGTCGAGCGCCTCGAGGTCTGCGGCGGCAGATTTGCCGATCGGCTTCGCCGCGAATGCGACGTACAGCGTGTTGGGCGCGGCGTTCGAGAATGGATTTCGTGTGACGACCGCCGCGAAGTCGGAGGCGGTGAGCACTACCACGGCGATCGAGATGCCGAACTCGCTCTTGATGGCACGCTCGAGCTCGGTCGCGACGGCTTGGGCCGGGTGCTGGCTGTCGAGGACGACGTTGCCGCTGGCGATGTACGTCCTGGCATTCGTCGCCCCGGACGCCTCACAGAGCTCGCGAAGCCTGGCCATCGGGACGCGATTCCGCGCACCCAGG
>JBPCLD010000159.1:0-5925 GCA_051003655.1 Candidatus Limnocylindrales bacterium
CCCCGAGGTCGCCGCGGGCAACCATGATCCCGTCGGCAACCTGAGCGATCTCGTCGAAGTTATCGACGGCCGCGCGCGTTTCGATCTTCGCGACTATGCGCGGGCCGTCGGCGGGGAGCATGGCGCGGAGGGACCTGACATCGTCTGCGGTACGCACGAATGACTGGGCGATCAGGTCGGCGCGCAACTCGAGCGCGCGCGGGATTGCAGCACGGTCATCGTCGGTCAGTCCATCCCCGGCAAGGCGGCTGCTCGGGACATTCACCCCTGACCGGGACCGCACCGTGCCGCCGTGGACAATGTCTGTTTCGACCGCGGAGCCCGAAATTGCGACAACGCGAAGCTCGGCTGCTCCGTCCGCCAGCAGCACCCGATCGCCGACCTGGAGCAGGAGCGCCAGATCGGTGGTGGAGACCGTCGCTCCGGAGGCGTTGCCGGTGGCCGGGGCCGCCAGCGTGAACTCGTTGACCGTCATAACCGACCCGGTCGTGTCCTCGACGTCGTCGGCCGCGGGAGCTTCCACCGCTGCAGCGTCCTGCGGGGCGCCAGGCGCTTCGTCGACCTCGGACGTGTCGGCGGCCGACTCCCCTGCCTCTGGCTCCGCGGCCGCCCCGTCAGCCGGCTCTGTTGTTGGCGGCGCCGCGTCAACGTCGGTCGCCTGGCTATCCGGCTCAGCCGGCGCGCTCTGCGGCTCAGCCGGCGCGCTCTGGGGCTCACTCGGCGCGCTCTGGGGCTCGGTCGGGCGGCTCTCTGGCCACAGCGTGAACTTCGCGCCTGTCTCGAGCGTCACCAAGCCGCTCTCGAGCTCGCCCAGTCGAATCTTCGGGCCGGGCAGGTCCACCATCACGGCCACGCTGCGCCGCGCACTGTGCGCCGCCGCCCGGACCGCGTGGACGTACGCCCTGTGATCATCGGGAGTGCCGTGCGAGAAGTTGATGCGCGCGACGTCCATGCCGGCCGCCACCAGCTCACCGATGCGGTCGGCGCTGGCTGGCCCAATTGTGCAGACGAGCTTCGTGCGTGAGCGGTCCATCTCGATCCGACTCTACCAGCGGAAGGCACACATTGAGACGCAGCCGAAACCCGGCCCGCAACCGTTGTGGTCGCGTCTTTCGTGCTCACCAGGCCATCCTCCGCTGACAAGCCCTAGAGGAGTAACCGTGGCCGAATTGGATACCAAGGCGCGCGAGAAGCTGCGATCCAGCCAGTTCGCGTACGTCGACTCGAAGGGCGGCGAGCACCTGCCCATCCACGACGAGGAGCATGTTCGCAACGCGATGGCGCGCTTCAACCAGACCGACTTTGAGAGCACCGCTGCCAAGGAGCGCGCTCGCCGGAAGATCGTTGCCGCTGCCAAAAAGCACGACATAGAGGTGAGCGACGACTCCAACGTCGCCAAGCCAGTGCGCTCCAAGAGGTGATTTGAGATGACATTCGATACTGAGATGATCCAGCCGGGCTGGCACGTGGTAGACGTGAACGGTGACGACATCGGCACCGTAGTGAGGCCGAGGGCTCGGAGATCACCGTCAAGAAGTCCGGGATTCTCGGCGGACAGGTGCACATCCCGCGTGATGCCGTCGCCGAGATCGAGACCGGCCGCGTCGAGATCAACCGAGCCAAGAGCGATCTCGGCTAGCTACCCTGTCCCTCCAACAGCCGGCCCAGTGCCGGCACCATTAGCTGAATGGCGCAGGTTACCCCGCGACAGCAGGGCGGGCATTAACGACGTACGTTTTGCGTCAATGACGTAAATCCGGCCGGACCCCTCGTCACGAACCACGTCGAGCTCGCCCAGGTCCATGCCCAATACCCGCGCGAAGCTTCGGGGCGCATTGGAAAGAAGTTCACAACAGGTCGGTCATTACCCCGCTCGTTATGCCATCGGATGTACGAGGTCGCTCCCAGCCAGCGCCGCAGCCTGCGAAGGGCGATCCCACGTGATCCCACGTCTGAACGAGATCGGCAGCCTGCGGTACATCTCCCGCGGCCTGGCCACTCGTCAGAGCCTCAGCGGTGGCGGCGACCCTGGCGCCGAGTTGGCCGCTCGCCCGTTCTCTTGACCACGTTCGGCGTTACGCGCCTGTCCCACGTCGGCCGATCCAGCCAGCGCGCCATCCAGCCGGCGTCGTCCCCCTCGTGCTCGTCGCGAATGCCCGGCAGCCAGTCGGCCGCAGTTCCTTCCTCGCTGCCATCGAAAGTGTTGGGATCGAGCGTGTCGGCGGGCTCGTCCTCGGCTGGCAGGACAGTAACCGAGGTCACCTCCAGGCCGTCGACCTCCCCCCGCGCAATTGCCCGGCGGCCGCGCCGCAGGCCCGCTTTTTGTGCGGCCACACGCTCGGTGGGCTTTGCCGTGGGCCGGGCAGGTTCGGGCTCTAGATCTGCGGCCGCCTTCTCGGCCGCCCGACCGACCTTGACCGAGACGTCCTCCTCGAGCACGCGATGGCGGATGTCCTGGATCTCGTCGCGCAGGGCGGCGGCTCGTTCGAAGTCGAGCTCCTTTGCCGCGGCACGCATCTCGGCCTCCATCTGCCCGACGAGCTTGCCGATCTCTGCGCGCGACATCTGTGACAGCTCGCGCGCCCGCCCGGCTGTCTCGTACGCCCCCGAGGCCTCGGCAACCGCGCGCAACCGGTCATTGATGTCGCGGATTCCCTTGATGATCGTCTGGGGCACGATGCCGTGCTCGGCGTTGTACTTCTCCTGGGTCAGTCGCCGGCGCTTCGTCTCATCGATCGCCACCTGCATCGACTCCGTGATCCGATCGGCGTACATGACGACCTCGCCAGAGACGTTGCGTGCAGCACGGCCCGATACCTGGATCAGCGCCCATGCGGAGCGCAGGAAGCCTTCCTTGTCAGCGTCGAGGATGGCCACCAGGGTCACCTCGGGTAGGTCGATGCCCTCGCGCAGCAGGTTGATCCCGACCAGCACGTCGTAGACGCCCAGACGCAGGTCGCGCAAGATCTGCACCCGCTCGAGAGTGTCCACCTCTGAGTGGAGATAGGCGACCTTCACGCCCATCTCGTGCAGGTAGTCGGCGAGGTCCTCGGCCATCTTCTTGGTCAGCGTCGTGACCAGGACCCTCTCGCCGCGTTCGACGCGATCCCGGATCCGGTCCATGAGGTCGTCGATCTGGCCTTCCGTCGGCTGCACGGAGATCTCGGGGTCGATGATGCCGGTGGGCCGGATGAGCTGCTCGACTATCTGCTCAGCCCGCTGCAGCTCGTAGGCGCCCGGCGTCGCGGACATGTAGATGACCTGGTTCAGGTGCTCCTCGAACTCTTCGAACGTGAGTGGACGGTTGTCAAGTGCCGACGGGAGCCGGAAGCCGAAGTCGACCAGGATCTCCTTGCGCGTTCGGTCGTTCTTGTACATGCCAACGACCTGCGGGATGGTCATGTGCGATTCGTCGGCGATTAGCAGCCAATCCGGCGGGAAGTAGTCGAGCAGCGTCCAGGGTCGCGAGCCTGCCTCGCGCCGTGAGAGATGTCGTGAGTAGTTCTCGATGCCCGAACAGAAGCCCAGCTCGCGCATCATCTCGAGGTCGAACGTCGTCCGCTGACGAAGGCGCTCGGCCTCCAGCTCCATGCCCCTCTGGCGCAGCTCATCGACCCGTTGCTCCATCTCCTTCTCGATGTCGACGATCGCTTCATTCAGCTTCTCGGCTGGCGTCACGTAGTGCGACGCGGGATAGACGTTGAGCTCCTTGCGCTCGGCGAGCAGCTCGCCGGTGAGCGGGTCGATCTCCGTGATGCGCTCGACTTCGTCGCCAAAGAACTGCACGCGGACCACGAAGTCGTCGTATGCCGGCTGCAGCTCCAGGGTGTCGCCGCGAACGCGGAAACGAGCCCGCGACAAAGCCGTGTCGTTGCGCTGGTACTGGAGGTCCACGAGCTGGCGAAGTACGCCGTCACGGCGGTAGCGGCCGCCCACGCGCAGCCGCGTAACGGTGGCGCCGTAGTCCACCGGCGCGCCCAGGCCATAGATGCACGAGACCGACGCGACGATGATCGTGTCGCGTCGTTCGAACAGGGCTCGAGTCGCCGCGTGGCGCAACTTGTCGATCTCGTCGTTACGCGACGAATCCTTTTCGATGTACGTGTCCGAGCGCGGCAAATAGGCCTCGGGCTGGTAGTAGTCGAAGTACGACACGAAGTACTCGACTGCGTTATCCGGGAAGAACTCGCGGAACTCGCTGTACAGCTGAGCTGCCAGCGTCTTGTTGTGCGCCAGAACGAGGGTCGGCCGATTGTGGCGCGCGATGACCTGCGAGATCGTGTAGCTCTTGCCTGAGCCGGTCACGCCCAGCAGGACCTGCTGGCGTTGGCCGCGAGACAGGCCGTCGACCAGCTTCTCGATCGCCTGCGGCTGATCGCCGGTCGGCTGAAACGGGGCTTCCAGGCGGAAGTCGGGCATATTGCAAGCGTAGCGCGGTGACGCACGCAGCCGCGCGGGACCAAGCGAAGCGCGCAGCAGCGGCCGAAGTTCGGGTGCGAAGCACTGCGGTCGTGCTGGCCGGTGCTGCCGGGTGGGGAGCGTTCATGCTCGCGAGCGGCAACAGGGCCAGCGCAAGAATCGTCCTGTCACGCTGTGGGCTGCGCAAAATCGCCGGCTGCGTACCGGCTCCGGCTCAAGTCAGGCGCAGCGCGCTCGCCTTGACGGGCCATCGAAAGTCCGTTGCGGGCCGCCAATAGTTCAATTCGCGGCCTGTGATGGTCAGATCGGCGGCGTCAGCGCTCTGGAGGATCTTCCTCGAACGCATCGGCGAGAGCGTCCTCGGCCCGCTCGCGCAGGTCCTCGATGGGTCCTTCGGTCGACAGCGTGCGGACACGTTGCCCAAACCCAGTGCCGGTCGTGAGCCGCTCCGCCAGCCTGTGTGCCAGATCCGGTCCCTGCGTGGCGAGGCGCCGCTCGGCGTCCTCCGCGCTCACTCCCCTCGCAGTGAGGCGTTTCCGCTGCGTCTCGGGCGCGCAGTCGACGAGCCAGACCTCGTCACAGCGACCGGCCAGGCCTCCCTCGACGAGCTTGATGGCCTCAATAACGACAAAGGGGACCTCGTCGGCCGAAGCGGTCTCCAGGATCTCCTCGACCATCCGCCGAACCTCGGGGTGGACGATCTCCTCAAGGTCGGCGAGGGCCGTCTGGTTTTCGAAGACGATCGCCGCCATGGCCGCTCGATCCAGCTCTCCGTCTGGCGCGAACACGTCGTCGCCGAACCGCTCGCGAATTTGACCCAGCGTGGATCGGCCTGCGTCGGTCGCGCGACGCGCAAGCAAGTCAGCGTCGACAACGGTCCCGCCCAGCTCCCCGAGCATCCGCGCGACGGTCGACTTGCCACACCCGATCGATCCGGTTATCCCGATCATGAGCGGTCGCGTCTTGGGTGGGTTGCTCATCGGGGAGCCTGATCGGCCAGCGTGAGCCATGCGTCCTCGGCAACGCCAAGTGCAGCGTCAACATCCGCGAGCTCGCTCGAGACTCGTCGCAGCTCGACGAAGTTGGCTTGAACCGTCGGATCCCCGAGGGCCAGCTCGAGCTGGCTCTTCCGCAAACCGAGCCGTGTGAGGTCTTCCTCGACCAGCTGTCGTCGGCGGCGATATGCGTCCTTTGAAAGCGCCGGGCGCTGCTGACGACCCTTGGCCCTATCTGGTTGACCTTTCTCCGCCGGCTTCGGCTGCTTCGGGGCGTTGGTCGGTCCGCTGGCGTCAGCCTGACCGGGGAGCTGATTGGCCCGTTCTGCGAGAGCGGAGGCGACCGACCACCCGTTCGACACGGCCGACCGCCACTCGCGATACCCACCGGCGAATCGCGCGACCTGCGCCACCTCGCCCTGGCCTGACAGGTCGACCACCCACAGCTGGGTGCAGACGCTTTCGAGCAGGCGGCGGTCGTGCGAAACGACTAGCACCGTGGCGGCCGTCT
>JBPCLD010000160.1:0-4148 GCA_051003655.1 Candidatus Limnocylindrales bacterium
ATCCTCGCCCTCCTGCGACCCATCGAGGAGCATCTGTCGATAACCCGACTCCTCGAGAATGGCATCCAGCATCTCAGGCAACGCGAAGACCCCGACCCTCCGGCGGAGCGATTCGATAACGCCAACGAGGCCCGCGATGGCCGACTTCGCCCGACCGGCAAGCTCGGCCGACTGGCTGAGCTCGACCAGCGCGACCCAGAGATTGCCTGCGCGTTTGGCAGATTCCTCGCGAATGAGCGCGATCGTCTTGTCGCCGATGCCGCGCGCCGGAACGTTGATGATCCGCTCATACGCCGCGCCGTCGTAGTCGCTGCGCAGCACACGCAGGTAGGCCAGCGCGTCCTTGACCTCGCGGCGCTGGTAGAAGCGCGTACCGCCGACGAGCTGGTAGCGAAGGCCGTATCGGAGGAACGCCTCCTCGATCGCGCGGCTCTGTGCGTTGGTCCGGTACATGATCGCGATGTCACGCAGGAAGTACCTGCGTTCGTCGCCTTCGTCGGCACGCCGGGCAAGGAATGAGCCCCCCGCGCCGCGGCCGCCTACGAGCGCCTCGGTCTGGCGCGCGACCCACTCCGCCTCCTCGTCCTCGGAGTCGGCCTAGAAGCGCTCGATCGGGACGCCGCGCGCGTTCTCCGTCCACAGCTTCTTGTCCTTGCGCGCCTCATTGCGCGACACGACGGCGTGCGCGGCGTCGAGGATCAGCTGCGTCGAGCGATAGTTCTGCTCCAGCTTGACCACCGTCGCGTCCGGATAGTCGCGCTCGAATTCGAGGATGTTGCTTATGTCCGCGCCGCGCCACGAATAGATGCTCTGGTCGTCATCGCCGACGACCGCGAGGTTCTTGCGTTTGCCCGCCAGATGACGGATCCACAGGTATTGCGCGCGGTTCGTGTCCTGGTATTCGTCGACGTGCAGATAGCGCCACCGCTCCTGGTAGTGCGTGAGCACGCCCGGCGCCTCGTCGAACAAACGCACCGCCTCGTTGAGCAGGTCGTCGAAGTCGAGCGCGCTCTGCTCGCCCAGCCGCGCCTGATAGCGCTCATACGCCTTCGCCGCGATCTCCTCGTGATAGCCGCGCGCGGCGGCTGCGGCCTGCTCCGGGCCGACGAGGTCGTTCTTCCAACGTCCGATCTGCCCCAGCAGCGCGGATGGCTTCAAGTCCGTGCTCCCGATCAGCTCCAGGTTGCGCATTACCAGCTTCATCGTCGAGGTCTGATCGTCGGTGTCGTAGATCGAGAAACGCGGGTCGATACCGATAGCTGTGCCGTCGCGGCGCAGCACTCGCGCGGCGAGCGAGTGGAAGGTGCCCATCGCGACGTCGCGGCCCTTCTCGCCCACGAGAGCCAGGATCCTTGCGCGCATCTCCGCCGCCGCCTTGTTGGTGAAGGTCACCGCCAGGATCTGCCACGGCTTGGCGGCGCGCACTCCGATCAGGTAGGCCACTCGGTGCGCCAGCACGCGTGTCTTGCCCGATCCGGCCCCGGCCAGGATCAGCAACGGGCCCTCGGTCGTCGTGACAGCGCGCGCCTGTTCCGGGTTCAGACGCGACACGATGCGCTGGGTTAGCGCTTCGCGGTCCTCGACGAGACCGGGGTCCGGTGATGGAGCCGCCACGCTGCCGCGCGACGAGAACCAGTCCGCGGCATGAGGGGCGTCGTCCACCACATCCGGACCGGCTGTGGACCGGCGTCGCGAACGGGCACGCGGATCCGGCCCTTCTTCGGGCACAGAGAAATCTTCGCCGGGCTCCAGGTCGGGTGGCGGGGCGAGCTCGCGCTCGTCGGCAAGCAGCCCGTCGTCGATGTCGGCTGGCGCTTGTGCGGCCTTGGTGCGGTCGCCGGCGTCCTTCACCGACCGATGCTAATTGACCTTCCCGCGGCCGGCGTCGGCCGGTAGTTGAGATTGGCCGATTGCCCGCTACGATGAAACGCAGATGGCCGCCCAACCCGGTGTAACCGGCCGGCCAACCGGCACGGTCACGATGCTGTTCACAGACATCGAGGGCTCGACCCGCCTCCTGCAGCGTCTGGGCCCGACGATCTACGGATCTCTACTGGGCGATCACCATCGCCTGATCCGACGATCAGTAGCAGCGTGTAGTGGTGTCGAGGTGAAAACCGAAGGCGACGCCTTTTTCGTCGTCTTTCCCAGCGCGCCAGACGCGGTCAATGCGGCCGTGCAGGCACAGCTCGAGCTGGCCTCGCGCGAATGGCCCGACGACAGCACGGTAGCCGTGCGTATGGGCATCTCACAGCGGCGAGGTTTCCATCAGCGATGGCGAGAACGTCGGCATGGACGTGCATAGGGCGGCGCGCATCTCGTCGGCCGGACACGGTGGTCAGGTGCCGCTCTCGGAGAGGACGCGCGATCTAGTGTCGGACACACTGCCGAGCGGCGTGTCCATGCGCGACCTCGGTGAGCACCAGCTCAAGGACATCGATGAGCCAGAGCGGCTCTACCAGCTGGTCATCGAAGGCTTGCGTGCGGACTTTCCGCCGCCACACGCCCAATCGACGCGCTTTGAGCTGCTGCCGGCCGAAATGTCCAGCTTCGTGGGCCGCGAGGATGAGCTCGAGCGAGCCACGGACCTTCTGACGGGCACGCGCCTGCTGACGCTGACCGGACCGGGCGGCACCGGCAAAACGCGCCTGGCGGTCCAGCTGGCCCGGACCGTGGCCCTGCAGTTTGCCGACGGTGTGGCCTTCGTGTCGTTGGCTGCACTCAGCGAACCAGCCCTTGTCATTCCACCAACCGCCAGGCGCTGGGCCTGTCAGAACAACCGGGCAAGACCGCACTGGCCGCCATCATCCAGCGTCTCGATCAGCGGGAAGCTCTGATCGTGCTGGACAACTTCGAGCCCCATCCTTGGCGCCGGTGGAGCCGGTGGCTTTGGGTTGACCGACAAGGACTTCCGGGCCGGATCGATCCAGCCGAGCACGGCCCAGCTGACCCGCGTTTCCCAACTCGGCGCCACGGCCCGCTGGAACAGATTCGGTACGCCCCAGGCTGATCAAGTACGGCCGCTGGCTCGCGACCGGTCTGGCCGGAACGCCCGATGCGGCGGCGCGCAACTGGATTCGCACTAATCGCACTCTGTTCCGACTCACCGACAGCGACGTCACAAGCCTTGAGCTGGTGGCCTCCAATCCGATTGGGGCGGCATACGAGACCGAGACCGACGTCTTCGCGAGGACGCGCACGCCCTTCTAGCTTCCGGTTCCCCGTCGAAGCCGGACCTGTGTTCGCTCGGTATCCCGTGGACCACAGCCGGGAATGAAGAGGCCCGGGCCGGATTGCTCGGCCCGGGCTCGAGAGTGGTCGTAAGAGGCGGTCTAGTAGTCCATGTCGCCGCCGTGGCCGTGACCGGCTCCGGCACCAGCGCCTTCCTTCTTCTCGGGCATGTCGGTCACCAGCGTCTCGGTCGTCAGCACCATGCCGGCGATCGATGAAGCGTGCTGGAGAGCCGACCGGGTCACCTTGGCAGCGTCGACGATGCCCATCTCGAACATGTCGACGTACTCGCCGCGCAGCGCGTCAAAGCCGTGGCCGACAGCCTGGAGCTTGACTGCCGACACGATGACGGAGCCCTCCTGGCCGGCGTTCTCGGCAATCTGGCGTACGGGAGCCTCCAGCGCCCGGCGCAGGATGTTCACGCCGATCATCTCGTCACCCTCGAGCTTCAGCTTGTCGAGTGCCGGGATGGCCTGCAGCAGCGCCGTGCCGCCGCCGGCGACGATGCCCTCCTCGACCGCCGCGCGGGTGGTCGAAAGAGCGTCCTCGATGCGGTGCTTCTTCTCCTTGAGCTCGACCTCTGTGGCGGCGCCGACCTTGATGACGGCCACGCCGCCGGACAGCTTCGCGAGACGCTCCTGGAGCTTCTCCTTGTCGTAGTCCGAGGTGGTCTCCTCGATCTGCGCCTTGATCTGGGTCATGCGCGCCTTGATCGCGTCGGCACTCCCCGCGCCGTCGACGAGCGTGGTGTCGTCCTTGGTGGACACAACCCGGCGAGCCGAGCCGAAGTCCTCGGCAGTGACGGAGTCGAGCTTGCGCCCGAGCTCCTCGCTGATGACGTTGGCCCCCGACAGGATGGCCATGTCGCGCAGCATCTCCTTGCGCCGATCGCCAAAGCCCGGTGCCTTGACGGCGAG